>NZ_JAAGOG010000259.1:0-9282 GCF_010747425.1 Nostoc sp. UIC 10630 | reverse complement strand
GGGGACTGGGGACTGGGGAGGAGTTTTCCCAATCCCTAATCCCTAATCCCCAATCCCTACTTTATGTAAACTTCCCTACTGAACCTCAAGAATTACTTTTGGGATTTCTCAACAGTACGATAGATACGCAAGTGCGAGGGATGGTAGGTTCTCAGCCTCCAATGGAAGCTAAGGCGATGGCATCTTTACCAGGTGGGGTGCGACAGTGGTTGCAAGCTTTAACTAGTGAATCTAGTACAGTTAACGCAGATACTATTGAAGTGGAACGACTGGAAGCGGCACTGAAGGCTTGGACGATGCCGCTACAGTACCAATTAACTCTTAAAACTCTATTTCGCACCTGTTTTCAACTGCGTTCTCCAGAGTCTGGCGAAACAGATTGGACATTGGCGTATTATTTGCAAGCGGCTGACGATCCTGAGTTTTTGGTGGATGCGGCAACTATTTGGAACAATCCAGTTGAACGATTGGTTTATGAAAATCGGACAATTGACCAACCACAGGAAACCTTTTTGCGAGGTTTGGGGCTAGCTTCTCGATTATATCCAGCGATCGCACCCAGTTTTGAAACCGAATATCCTCAATCTTCTCGGATCACCCCTATGCAAGCTTATGAGTTTATCAAAGCTGTAGCTTGGAGGTTAGAAGACAGTGGTTTGGGAGTAATTTTGCCTCCCAGTTTAGCAAACCGCGAAGGATGGGCGAATCGTTTAGGTTTGAAAATTACTGCCGAAACCCCAAAGAAAAAGCAGGGACGCTTAGGGTTACAAAGTCTACTGAATTTCCAATGGCAATTGGCAATTGGTGGGCAGACTATTTCTAAAGCTGAGTTTGATAAACTTGTGGCTTTAAATAGTCCGCTAGTGGAAATTAATGGCGAGTGGGTGGAATTGCGACCTCAAGATATCAAGACAGCCCAAACCTTTTTTACCACTCGCAAAGACCAAATGGCGCTTTCCTTAGAAGATGCCTTGCGTTTTAGTACAGGAGATACCCAGGTAATAGAAAAATTACCAGTCGTCAGCTTTGAGGCATCTGGCGCGTTGGAAGAGTTAATTGGGGCGTTAAGCAATAATCAAGCGATCGCACCTTTGCCCACACCAACAGGCTTTAAAGGGCAGTTACGACCTTATCAAGAACGTGGTGCTGCTTGGCTGTCATTCTTAGAACGCTGGGGTTTGGGTGCGTGTCTTGCCGACGATATGGGACTCGGAAAAACCGTGCAGTTCATTGCTTTTCTGCTGCACTTGAAAGAACAAGATGCGCTAGAAAATCCAACACTGCTAGTTTGTCCAACTTCGGTTTTAGGCAATTGGGAAAGGGAAGTCAATAAATTTGCACCAAGCCTGAAAATTTTGCAATATCACGGTGACAAACGCCCAAAAGGAAAAGCGTTTTTAGAAGCAGTGAAAAAGCACGATTTAATCGTTACTAGTTACTCGCTTCTTCATCGAGATATCAAGTCATTGCAAAGTGTCTCCTGGCAGATAATTGTTTTAGACGAAGCCCAGAATGTGAAAAACCCAGAGGCAAAGCAGTCAAAAGCAGTGCGAGAATTAGAAGCGACATTTCGTATTGCGTTGACGGGGACACCAGTAGAAAATAGGCTGCAAGAACTTTGGTCTATTTTAGATTTTCTCAATCCTGGCTATTTAGGCAATAAGCAATTTTTCCAGCGTCGGTTTGCCATGCCAATTGAAAAGTATGGTGATACGGCTTCTTTGACTCAATTACGTTCATTAGTGCAACCATTTATACTGCGGCGATTGAAAAGCGATCGCGACATCATTCAAGATTTACCAGATAAGCAAGAAATGACCGTATTTTGCGGTCTAACTGGTGAACAAGCTGCACTTTATCAACAAATTGTAGAACAATCTTTAGTAGAAATAGAATCTGCTGAGGGACTGCAACGTCGGGGGATGATTTTGGCTTTACTAATCAAACTCAAACAAATCTGCAATCACCCAGCACAATACTTGAAACAGGCGACATTAGAACAACATAATTCAGCCAAACTTCTGCGGCTAGAAGAAATGTTAGAAGAAGTTTTAGCCGAAGGCGATCGCGCTTTAATTTTCACACAATTTGCTGAGTGGGGTAAGTTACTTAAACCCTATTTAGAAAAACAGCTTGGGCGAGAAATATTCTTTTTATATGGCAGCACCAGCAAAAAGCAACGAGAGGAAATGATCGACCGTTTCCAACACGACCCGCAAGGGCCACCGATTATGATTCTTTCTCTAAAAGCCGGTGGAGTAGGACTGAATTTAACACGAGCAAATCATGTATTTCACTTTGATAGATGGTGGAATCCAGCCGTGGAAAATCAAGCCACAGATAGAGTATTTCGCATTGGTCAAACCCGGAATGTGCAAGTACATAAATTTGTTTGCACAGGCACTTTAGAAGAAAAAATTCATGACATGATTGAAAGTAAAAAACAACTAGCTGAACAAGTTGTAGGTGCGGGAGAAGAATGGTTGACAGAACTAGATACAGATCAACTTCGCAACTTACTACTACTTGACCGCAGTGCAGTAATTGATGAGGATGAAGGATGAAACTTAATGCAGACGAGTTGAATTCAGCACGTCAACATTTACTTAAGAAAGTCGTTGATTATTTTATAGTGAAAAAAGGTGTTGAGGCTTTATTCATTCAAGGATCTATAGCATCAGGGACAACGGATGAATTCTCTGATATTGATTTTAGAGTTGTTGTTCAACCAGAATTATACGAGCAATTTCTTGATGAGCGTTTTTCTGCTCCTAAATATTGGGGAGAATGGCTATACAATGAGTGGCCAGCAGGAGTTCGATGGGTTTGCGTCTCTCACTTCTATCCATTTAATAAAATCGATGTCCTTTACTACTACCCAGAGAATCTTCAGCCCTCCCCTTGGTACTTACAACCTGTTCAAGTTATTTATGATCCTAAAAAGTTAATACACCAAGTTATTGAAGCTTCTTCTGGCTTAGAGTTTACACTAGATGTTGATGAGGTGAATCGACTGATCAGCAAAGGGCTAGCACAAGCCGAGGAAGTATATCGTCGAGTCATGCGTGGAGAACTTTTCTATGCACAATCACTGCTGAACAATTTTCGCGGAAGCATGATGCAAATTGACGATTATTTCCTCAAAAATCCTTCTTCCATGTCTCCATCTGCTCACTTTGAACAGCGCGGCAGTCAGATATTAATTGAGGTTCTAAAACACTCCTACCCTTCCCTAGATCAGACATCTATTCTTAATGCATTGAATGCTTTACTCAATAGATATCAATATCAAGTAATGAACCTTCACGACATGCTGCGGTTAAATCGAGATGCAAAAACTGATTTGCATTGGATTAATACACTCATTAATTTATCTGGGGGTAGTTTTAAGTTTTGAAGAAACACTTGTAGCGGTATAGTCTTGTTTCTAGTATTTGCACTCCTAAATTCATAATTAATTACTGAATTTCAATATTATCCAAGAATATTAAATGTAAAATCATGACTAATTACACATTACAAGCAAGCCGAGAATGGTGGTCACAACAATGGCTAGATTTGCTAGATTCCTATCGTTTTAAAAAACGTTTAGAACGTGCCAGAAACTATGCTCGTCAAGGAAATGTTTTGAGCATAGAATTTAAAGGTGCAAAAGTATTAGCTAGGGTGCAAGGTAGTGAAGTAGAACCTTATAAAGTTTCCCTTTCTCTTGAACCTTTTAGTGATGAACAATGGGGTTATGTAATTGAAACCATGTCTCAAAGGGCAATTTTTGCTGCAAAATTACTAGCAGGAGAAATGCCACAAAATATAGAAGAAGTCTTCACGGCTAATGGTCTTTCGATATTTCCATTTACCCTTGGTGATGTCCATAGTAAATGCTCTTGTCCTGATAAAGCAAATCCCTGTAAACATATTGGTGCGCTGTACTATCAGTTAGGCGATCGCTTCAGTGAAGACCCCTTTGTACTATTTCAATTGCGCGGACGCACCAAAGAGCAAATTATCAGCGATTTACGCCAATTACGTAGTGCCAAGATTAAACCTAATACTACAGAAACACCCGATATTCAACAGTCAATTCCTAATAACAAATATTCAGTAAAAATTGATTCTTTCTGGCAATACAATGAGCCACTAGAGTCATCTTTGGTAGTGATTGCGCCGTCTACTAACGAAATGGTATTAGATGTATTAGGAGCAATCCCCCTAGCAAAGGAAGAAGAAAATGCAGTAAATTCAACTTCGAGTGATGTGGTGATGAAGTTTTTGAATACAGTTTACAGAGATGTCAGCCAAAAGGCTTTTTTAACTGCAATGAATGTGGGAGGAAGTTGATCGTAATTCGTAATTCGTAATTCGTAATTCGTAATTCGTAATTCGTAATTCGTAATTAGCTCCGTGTGCGACTTTCTTTCAAACCTAACCCCCAGCCCCTTCCCTGCAAGGGAAGGGGAGCAAGAATCAAAGCCTCTCTCCGTTTCGGGGAGAGGTTTGGAGAGGGGTTCCAAGAATAAGTTGTATATCGCGTTAATTATGAATTAGGTTAATTGGGTAGTTCAATATTTACCCATTCCCGCACCGCCCGACGAATTCCACGTCTGCCATCTGCCCGATTTTGCTCAATCAGTTTCGGCAAGTCCCGAATTACTAAAGTAGAAAATACCAAACTGTTCTCTGACTCGATATATTCCCCATTTTGCAGTAGATAAATCTTGAGTTCACCGGAATCATAACACCAGAGTTCTGGTACTCCCAAGCGGGCATAAATGGGAAAACGATTTAAAGACTTATTGGTAACATCAATTTCCAGTGCCAAATCAGGCGGTGGGTCTTGTCTCAAATCTAGATCCAATCTACCGCGAATCGCAGCTTCATTCTGGAAATAGAAGCAGTTATCTGACTCTACCCCTGCCATTCGACTTTCTCGCTTCCAGGTAGTCGAACCATAACTTTCATAGTCTAAATCCAGCACATCAGCGATTTCTTTGACCAAATCGCTAATTACCTCTTTGTAATGTTCATGTTCAGGTAAAGGTGTGATAATTTCTAAGGTAGTGCGATCGTAAGCTAACCTTGCTGCCCGATGCTCTCCCAAGTCTTTTAAAAGATTTTCAAACTGTTCCCAGCTAATGTCGTAAAGCATTACTCGGTCTGCACGATTTTTGGCGACTGTCATTGTTACGACCTCCAGAATATTTTATTGTCCAAACTCAAGCCTAGCCTGTTCTACTAAATCACCGGTAACAAGCTCTTGTCCTGCTTCACGGGCTAGTTGTTCAATTCTGGCTTTAGCTTGAGAGCGGACAAAAAAAGGAATATTTTGTAATTTTTCCTTAGCTTCAGATGTCCATCGTAAAGCATCAATAAAATTGGAATCGCTCATGGTATTAATGACCTTGGTAAGTCGTTCACTTTAATCAATAGATTACTAATTTTCCTATAAAAAAAGCCCTTGCTTTTACGCAAGAGCTTTTAAATTATTTAGTTGTCAGTGATGAAATAAACTTTACAACCTAATCTAGGTCGTCCATGAACATCACTGGCTCAGTATCACGGTTAATTCCTTTCTCAAAACCACCAGCAGCAGCCCGTGCGCGACCAGCGTGCCACAAGTGACCAACTAGGAAGAAGAATCCTAGTACGAAGTGAGAAGTCGCCAACCAAGCGCGAGGAGATACGTAGTTGAAGGAGTTAATTTCAGTAGCCACACCACCCACAGAGTTCAAAGAACCCAAAGGTGCGTGAGTCATGTATTCAGCAGCGCGACGAGCTTGCCAAGGCTGAATATCATTCTTGATTTTTTCCAAGTCAAGACCATTGGGGCCACGTAGAGGCTCCAACCAAGGGCCACGGAAATCCCAGAAGCGCATGGTTTCACCACCGAAGATGATTTCACCAGTTGGAGAGCGCATCAGGTATTTACCTAGACCTGTGGGGCCTTGGGCAGAACCGACGTTAGCACCCAAGCGTTGGTCACGAATCAAGAAGGTCAAAGCCTGAGCTTGAGAAGCTTCTGGACCAGTAGGACCAAAGAATTCGCTAGGATAAACGGTGTTATTGAACCAAACAAAGATTGAGGCAATGAAGCCCATCAGTGAAAGAGCGCCCAAGCTGTAGGAGAGGTAAGCCTCACCAGACCAGATAGATGCACGACGTGACCAAGCAAAAGGCTTGGTAAGAATGTGGAAAACGCCGCCAGCAATACAGATAAAGGCAATCCAAATGTGACCGCCGACCACATCTTCCAAGTTATCAACGCTGACAATCCAGCCTTCGCCACCGAAGGGAGACTTGATTACATAACCGAAGATAACTGCTGGGTTCAATGTTGGATTGGTAATAACACGAACGTCACCACCACCTGGTGCCCAAGTGTCATACAAACCACCAAAGAACATTGCCTTTAGAACCAACAGCAAGGCACCGCATCCCAAAATAATCAGGTGGAAGCCGATGATGTTGGTCATCTTGTTCTTGTCTTTCCAGTCGTAACCAAAGAAAGAAGAGTATTCTTCTAAGGTTTCTGGGCCACGAACGGCATGATAGATACCGCCAAAGCCAAGGACGGCTGAGGAAATTAGGTGGAGTACACCGACAACAAAGTAGGGGAAGGTGTCGATAACTTCACCACCAGCACCAACGCCCCAACCCTGGGTAGCGAGGTGAGGTAACAGGATCAAGCCCTGTTCGTACATGGGTTTTTCAGGAACAAAGTGAGCGACTTCAAACAAAGTCATCGCTCCTGCCCAGAATACAATCAAGCCAGCGTGGGCAACGTGAGCGCCCAAGAGTTTGCCGGATAGATTGATTAAACGCGCGTTACCAGACCACCAGGCAAAGCCAGTAGATTCTTGGTCGCGTCCAGTGCCGCCTAATATATTTGGTCTATTAGAGAGCGTTACCACGTGGTAATACCTCCTCAGGGAATACAAATTGTTCGTGGGGTTGATCTTGAGGAGCCATCCAAGCGCGGATACCCTCGTTCAGCAAAATGTTTTTGGTATAGAAGGTTTCAAACTCAGGGTCTTCCGCCGCCCGTAATTCTTGGGAGACGAAATCATAAGCTCGCAGGTTGAGTGCTAAACCGACGATGCCGACGGCACTCATCCACAAACCTGTGACTGGCACGAACAACATAAAGAAGTGCAACCAGCGTTTGTTTGAGAAAGCAATCCCGAAAATCTGTGACCAGAAACGGTTTGCTGTCACCATTGAATAGGTTTCTTCAGACTGGGTTGGATTGAAGGCGCGGAAGGTGTTAGCACCATCACCGTCTTCAAACAAGGTATTTTCAACTGTGGCTCCATGAATGGCGCACAATAAAGCACCACCCAATACACCAGCAACACCCATCATGTGGAAGGGGTTGAGTGTCCAGTTGTGGAAGCCTTGCAAGAATAGCAGGAACCGGAAAATTGCTGCTACGCCAAAGCTGGGTGCAAAGAACCAGCTTGATTGTCCCAAGGGGTACATCAGAAATACACTGACGAATACTGCAATGGGAGCTGAAAAGGCGAGGGCGTTATAAGGACGGATTCCTACTAGACGCGCAATTTCAAATTGCCGCAACATGAAGCCAATCAAACCGAAGGCTCCGTGTAGGGCAACGAATGGCCACAAGCCACCCAGTTGGAACCAACGGGTGAGGTCGCCTTGGGCTTCTGGACCCCACAACAGCAATAGGGAATGTCCCATACTGTCGGCGGGGGTGGATACTGCCACTGTTAGGAAGTTAGCACCTTCTAGGTAGGAGGAGGCTAATCCGTGGGTATACCAAGAGGTGACGAAGGTGGTGCCGGTCAGCCAACCGCCTAGTGCTAGGAAGGCGCAGGGGAACAACAGTATCCCTGACCAACCTACGAATACGAAGCGATCGCGCTTGAGCCAGTCGTCTAGAACGTCAAACCACCCTCTACTGGGCGCACGTCCAACTGCGATGGTCATCGGACTAAAATCCTCTTTTTTTACTAAAATTGCAACGTTTCTAAGGCAATACGGAGAGCCAATGTAACCGGCTGCCGTGAGGAATTAACGTTTTTTTTGACAATCTCAATAGCTTAAAAGCGACTGAGATTCTGAGAATTTGCTGACCTGTGGAATCAGCATTTCTCTTTCTTTATGCCATTACACGTACCATCGGCTAGTAATCTAGCTTGTGGTAACTTAATGATTCTTAACTTATCACACTACTCAGGGTTTTTGCCTGACACACAGAAGCAAATCAGGCATGAAACACGAACCTTATAAATAATATGAATATCAGAAATTTTACAATTTGACACAACTTTTCTCAGAAATGTAAGAAAATTTAGTCTAGATGGACGTAGGTAGGTAACTCATTCCCAAGAGGTCAAAAAGAGGTAGGGGGAAGGGAAGAAAGAATTTTTATCCGCCAGTGAGTAAAGAAATCATATAATGTCCCCCTCACAAATAAATTATATGGGTGGCAGGAGGCAGGAGCGCAGCTGAGTTTTTGTCAACAATGTTTGGTAAAATAATCAAGCAGCAGACCCTCTAAAGTGTTCTTTAGTTGAATGACTAGCCTTCAATTTAGTCAAGTTCTGTGTAGTAGCATTCAGTGTGCGAGTATTTCACAGCGAGTATCTCACAGGCAATTGTAGTTCAATGACGACATCAACAACGATTAACAAAGGCGATCGCCTCCTGCATCAAAATGTTCTCGGTTCTCGTCGGTTCAGTAACTACTGGTGGGCAACTATTGTTACCTTGGGAGCAAGCGGCTTTTTACTGGCTGGGATATCCAGCTACTTAAAAGTTAATTTACTCATAGTTTCCGATCCAACTCAACTAGTATTTGTCCCCCAAGGATTGGTGATGGGGTTATATGGTGCTGCTGGCTTGCTATTAGCCACATACCTATGGCTAGTGATTTTATTGGATGTGGGTGGCGGCTACAACGAATTTAATCAGGAAACTGGCACAATCAAAATCTTCCGTTGGGGTTTTCCTGGCAAAAACCGCCGAATTGAGATTGATAGCCGCATAGAAGATGTGCAATCTGTGCGAATAGCTGTCAAAGAAGGTCTTAATCCCCTTCGCGCCCTTTATCTACGCATTAAGGGGCGGCGAGATATTCCCTTAACACGGGTTGGACAACCCTTATCTTTAACAGAGTTAGAAACAGAAGGTGCGAAGTTAGCCCGCTTTTTGGGAGTATCGTTAGAAGGGCTTTAAGTAGATAGGGCATAGGGCATAGAGCATGGGGCACAGGAGGCAGAGGTGCGGGGGGGCAGAGGTGCAGTGGGGAAAGACTGCCTG
>NZ_JAAGOG010000011.1:0-83610 GCF_010747425.1 Nostoc sp. UIC 10630 | reverse complement strand
ATATTCATCTGTCAGGAAAATTATTTAACTATGTTTATTTTTAAAATTCCCTTAAAATTCATCTAAGCTATGTAATCACATAGCTCAAAACCTTATTTAGCTTCACAAAAACTATATGAGTCGCTATGAGGCGATTACATCTTTATCAGAAATTCATAATAATCCATAATTTCATATCAAATAAATATTGATTTTTTATCAAGAAGAATTCAGCATGAATTAAAGTCCTGGCGACTATAAGTCACGACTATACAGACAAAACCCACCTCCGTGGATTTGAAAGTTTTGATTTTTCATGTTTTCCGTGTAGGTAAACTTTGCTTGTGTAGTAGTGAACTATATTCACCTAATGCTTTTCAGAAATCGTTTTAAAATTACTGGTCTACAACGATTTAATGCCCACATCTATACTAAGCATTTTTCATGTATTTTGCGTATAAAAGCTTACTTTAATTATCCTGACTTCCTCTTCAATTTTTCCTGAAAAACCCGATTTTTCAAGATTGTCTTGACTGTTCAAAATGCTTCATTCCAAAATCGCAAATTAAATGAGAGAGATGCTAAATGTGATATCAACACGTTATAACAATGGCTAGCGATCCTATTTTATATGTTATAAAGCTCACAGAAATTCATGTTAGGCGGGAACTACTTTATGGAACCAGATAAGCTGGGCCGTTTTAAGGAGTACGGCGAATTCATCCTCCGAAAGATAGATTCTGTGCCCCAGCACCCTTCAAAACAAGAAGATTGGGTTCCAGCTAGTCTTGATGACTGTCTCCTACGTTTACGGTCAGCGGCCCAGAAAACTGTAGACCTGGCAACTTCACCTGTCAAAATTGGGGTGATGGGGGAATTCAGTAGTGGGAAAACTTTACTTTTAGGCAGTCTAATCGGATATGCAGATGCTTTACCAGTCAGTGAAAACCCTACTACAGGTAATGTTACCGCAATACACATCATCCCGCAAGACGACTTTGCAACTACCCAATTAAGTAATTTCACTGTAGAGTATCTTTCTCACGAAGGCGTACATGAGTGTCTACGCTTCATGCTAGGAGAAGCCCATAAACGCACGACAGCAGCAGGACTTCCTCCAATACCAGTATCGAAACTTAATTCTGGCAAAGATATTATTAGCTGGTGTGAAGAGGCTTGGAATAGTAGTAACAATTTGGAGCTACGTTATTTACTCCGGGAGTTGGTATTATTCCTGCGGGCTTATCAAGCTTATGGGGAAGTGATGTGTGGTGGGCACTACCAGATTGATGCTACCACCGCCCGCGAAGGGCTACAGCTGGTCGAACAGCCAATGGCAATCCAAAGTCTAAAATTTGAGGATTTACCTCCAGCGCATATCCGATTACCAAGTCCACCCCAGAGGCTACCAACAAAGTTATTGCAGAATAGCTTTCCACTCATCCGTCGCGTAGATATCGATGTGAAAATCTCACGGGAAATTTGGGATTTTACAGGTGCAGCGAAATTTATTCTCATCGACTTTCCAGGATTGGGGGCTGCTAATTCGGGAGCAAGGGATACCTTTTTGTCACTGCGAGAATTGGCAGAAGTACAAACAATTTTGGTATTGCTAAATGGTAAATCTCCTGGAAGCGATCGCGCCAATAAAATCTTTACCATGATGCAGCAGCAGCGACCAGGACAAGACCTAAAAGATTTAATTCTCGTAGGTGTGGGTCGCTTCGATCAACTCCCCCTAGACAGTGAAGGTGGCGAAAGAGAACTTGACCACCTAATTGAAGATAGCCATTTAAAAGAGGAAACCGTTTTCCAAAAACTCAAAGTTTTGCAAACTACCATCGATGGTGCAGAGGCATTTACAACCCAAAAAGACCGGATCGTTTTACTGTCGCCACTGTTGGGACTGGCTGAATTAGCAAAACGTTCTAGTACAGTCAAAGCAGGCTCACCAGATTTTTTGGCTAACTTGGACTATCCTGATTACCTAGATCGCTCTAAACGGCTACAAGATAAATGGGAGCTATTAAGTGAACGGCTGTTAGAGACCGATCCCCGCAGTAATTTAGGCAAACAGCTAGGTTACTTTGGTCAAGATGGGGGACTTAGTAAACTGCGGGAATTGATTCAAACCCACGTAGCGACTCATGGTTTGAAACAACTGTATGAAGATACTCGGAGATCGGCTGATGTTGTGAGCCAGCAACAAGATCACTTGAAGGACATCATAGATGAAATTCACGAGCAAGGAATCCCTACAGGAGACAGTCCCGCCTTTATCGAGTTGCGCTTTGTCGTCGAAAGCTTAGATAAAATCTACAGGAATTTTCAAAAAGATTTAGGGACAGAACCACTTAAAGATCGGCGCGGTGTTGTCGTCAGCGATGTAGTTAAAGACGAACTCACTTTTAGAATCCTCAATTGGAACCAGTGGACTTTACTCTTCAACAAAGCCAACAATGGAGCGATCGCTCTGGCAGAATCTAAAGGTGCAGCCGGGAAATTATTTGATCGGGGAAACCGTGTAAATACTTCTCTTCCAACTAAAAGCGATGATTTTTATCCAGTATTTGAAAAAACCGTTAAAGAAGTAGAAGATTTTGCCCGCGATCGCATTCATCAAGCCGTGGTAGATTTGTTGAACCAATTATCAAATTATGTCGCCCTAGAACGCGAACAATTGCAGGTATTTTTCCATCCAGATATGGAACAACAAATTGAAGAAAAATTTGGTTTTGAAGATGCCGATCTCTTTTACAAGTTATTACTAGGATGCGATCCTAACGAATGGAAAGAAGCAATTATTTCGGAAATTAGTAGTAAAGATAAAACAGTTGCACCTGAGACCATCTTTCCTCTAGCGCGTCAAGACGAGAAACACAACGTTGGTCAAATCTTTGACTGGGCACCAGAAAAAAGCCAAGGTTTATCTAGATCGAGCAATCACCAACTTTTAGTATTGCGGCTGCGAGATGAAATCACTGCTAGCGCTAGTCTCCATCTTGTACAGTATGTTAGCGAAGTTAATCAGCAAATTAATTCGGAAATAGCAGGCATTTTGGATCAAATTATTCCTAGTTTGCAAAACCTTTCAAAAAAAGAAACTTTGCTGAGATATTTGGCGGCTGGGGACTTACCAACTGAGATAGCAATTCCTACTTGGTTGCAGATTATTTCAGAACTTGCTGCTGTTTCTTACTTAGATGATTTGAGATAAGCTAACTCAGAAAGCGACTGATTGCGATCGGCTACGGTTATGAGGATGTATTTGTGAGACGTGATGCAATTTTTTATGCAATTTTTAAGCGTGTCCCAGGATTGTTTTTCGAGTTAGTAGAACAGCCACCAGCCGAAGCTAGTAGCTATCGCTTTGAATCAGTTGAAGTTAAAGAACCAACATTTCGCATTGATGGGGTATTTTTACCTCCACCTGATGCAACATCTCAAATGATCTTTTTTGCTGAGGTGCAATTCCAAAAGGATGAGTTACTGTACCATCGGTTTTTTTCAGAATCCATGCTGTATATGTATCGTAACCCATCGCTTTACGATGACTGGTACGGGGTAATTATTTTACAGTCTCGCAGCTTGGAACCGGAAAACACTACTATTCACAGATCGCTACTGAACAGTTCCCAAGTACAACGGATTTATTTAGATGAGTTAGGTAGCTCTGATGAGCAAAAAGTAGGTATCAGTTTGATGCAGTTGACTATTGCCTCAGATACTCAAATGGTGCAAGATGCGAAACGTTTAATAGAGCGGGTGCAACAAGAACAGATAACTGTTTTAGCTAAGGAGGAGATAATAGATGTAATCACAACGATTGCAGTTTATAAATTTGCCAACTTAAGTCGTGAAGAGGTAGAGGCTATGTTAGGAGTTAAGTTAGAAGAAACTAGAGTTTATCAAGAAGCGAAACAAGAGGGGATAGAACTAGGAGTACAACGAGGACGAGAACAAGTAAAACTTGAACTTGTACCTCAGTTTTTAGCTCTTGGTATGTCGATGGAAGAGGTTGCCCAATTACTTAATTTAACTATCGAACAAGTAAGACTTGCAACTGAGCAAGAATCTTCAACATCAACTTAATAACTGCCGTAATTTTCATAGCAATGCCTACTTTGGGCTACGCCTAGGCCCTTTCATATAAAAGCGTAGCCCACATAGATATCGCGCCAAATAAAAAGCCAGTGCTAAAGAGAATTAGTGGTACAAGACCAAAGATTCTCTAAATTTGTAATTTTATGATACAACATTACAGTTTTTAGCCAGGTATAAAACAAACAACAGAAAGTGATACTATAATGAACCCTTTTCAACTCAATAAATATAGCGATCGCGAACCAAGCGAGAAACAACAAAAAAGATTTCCCGGATGGTTTGCTTTAGATTTTGGCACATCGAACTCTACAGTTACACTGTTCGATCCGATTGAAGTACCGATCGCAGAAATTCTCCCAAAAGAACAAGAAATGCGGTTGCGCGATCGCTTATCACAATGGCTGAGTTCTCCCGCCTCAGTCGCTTTACCAGATGTCAGTGATGATGATTGGGCAAAGTTCATCACAGAAATTAGCAAAAACTTAGAGATAGATCCAAGAAAGTTGAGCGAAGTTTTTGAAAGTGACAATAAAGAGCGATTTTTGGAAGCAATTCGCCAAATTGAGCTTTCTTTAGGAAACAGCGAGAGGTTTCGCCGTGCTGTCAGCAAAAAACTTTACCAAATCTATCATGAGGTGTTCCGCGTCCCTACTCTAGAGTCGCAAAATCTGATCCCAGTTGTGCTGGATATCGATCGCCGCGATACGGAAATTCCCAGCGAGTTGGAAATTTCGCAGTTAGGGGACTTAAAACTGCGGATGGGTAGGGAAGCTAGAGATAACCGCAAAAAAGCGATCGCTCAAGGTACAAGCGGTTCTTTAAAGGAAATTATCAGCAGGTTTCACCATTCGCCCAAGCGCTATTTTGGCCAGGAGCGATCGTTTTCAGTTATTTTGGATGGTGAAGAAAAAATAATTACTGCAAATCAACTGATTCAATCTGCTTGGGCACATTTAATCGAGTTAACTGAAGATTATCGCCAACGCGCCCAACGCAGATTTTCAGAAGGAACTTTTTTGACAGCAGTTGTCACCTACCCCACTGTCGCCCCACCAGTTGTTCGCAAAGAAGTTAAGGAATTTGTTGAGCAATTGGGGATCGATGATGTCCAAACTGCTTATGATGAAGCCGTTTCTGTGGCAATATTCTTTTTATGGCGAGAATTTGGCGGTAATCTGAATATTGGCATCGAGTCATTCAAAACTCGTTGCCGTCAAGTAGGAAATAAATGGTCACAAAATGTCCTCGTTTTGGATATCGGCGGCGGAACCACAGACTTAGCTTTAATTGAACTGACTTTAGAAGATAAAACCCCAACTTTTGCTGATTATGAAGACCGGGGTTTAGGAGGACGTTACTATAAACTCACCCCCAAATTATTAGGTTCATCTGGTCATTTACAGTTAGGTGGTGAGTTAATTACGCTGCGGATTTTTAGATTATTAAAAGTTGCGATCGCAGACTTCTTATTGACAGCAGTAACAACAGGTGATATCGAAAGCGAAAAGCTAGAAGATTTAATTAGCTCTGAATTAAACGAGCGATTTTTAGAACAAGGTAAATTCAAAAGTGGTAGTCTTTTAAAATGTCTAGATAAAGAAAATCCAGAAGGTGATATTGCTTACAAAGATGCCCTAGATACTGCCGAGAAAGTATTACCCACTCGTTGGCAACAAACACCCCAACGCCTGCAATCCTTTTATATCCTGTGGGATCATGCAGAAGCAGCTAAACTTAAACTTGGGCAAAAACCACCAGCAGATAATTCTCTATTAACTTTCACACTTTCTGAGCAGCAAATTTCCGAACTGCTCACTCAAAGCGCCGTTAAATTGCAAGTCAAAGATCCAAATAGCATCTGTGTCACCCTAGATAACCATCAATTTGAACGAGCCGCCGTTGCAGGAATTAAAGAAGCGATCGGTATTGCTAAAGGATTGATGGAAAGTCGCTTACGTCCCGATGAGATCGCCAAAGATTCTTGGAATTCCCAAAAAGTTGATTGGTTAATTCTGTCTGGAAAAACTTGTAATTTAGATATAGTGCAGCGCCAAATCTACCAAGAATTTAGTAAGTCTCCATATTTTGTTTGGAATCCAGAACGAATTACCTTTGTCTTGGAATTTACCAAATTAGCAACCTCTGCTGGTGCTTGCTATGCTGAGAAGTTACGAAGATTAAGATTCGATCCAGAAGAGTCCAAAAGCTTGCTGCGTAAGGGAGCTAACCAGCTAGAAATTGATGTTAAAAATCTGTTTTATTATTTGCCTTGTAACTTCAAACGCAAAACTCAAAGTAACGATTTACTCACCATATTTAAAGCTGGACAAGAACTCTATCAACTCGCACCTTGGGAAACTGTCGCCAAAGTTCGGACTGCATGGCAAGGGATACAATTAACTAATATTATTTACCGTCAAGACTACGAGGATGGAGATTTACGACTATGGGGTAGCTTCGACGGCAAAAACCTCATGAATAAACTGGGAATGCAAGAAGCAGAGTTCCTGAAAAAAATTAAAGTCCAGTTTGAGATTGACCAAACCCTTGAGTTTAATGTGTTGCTTTGTCAAGGAAATCCCCATTATTTAATTGATATTCCTGGTATTGATTTGGAATCGGTAGTTTCAGAATATTCAGCGCTATTTACTGATGGTCAATTGAACTGGAATATTGCCGTGGAAGGCTTCAATAAAGATTTAAATGATGGTGATATTGCCGTCAATGTTATTGAGTCCGCAACTGTTGATCAACCAGATGCTTATCATCTTGTATTTGAAGTAGGAAATGATGGTAGTAAATTGTTCCAAAAATTTCACTATCTGCGTGATGGTGTGACGGAACCAGGAATTGGGTTAATTAGTAATCCCTTACCTCCTTTCCCGCAAACTGGCCAGCACACTTTCTATGTTTATCAAACAGATTCAGAAACTAACAGCAAAAAATGGATACGAATTGGCGCACTCAGCAAACCAGATGTGACAACAGATTACCCTTGCCAATATCGGGTAACTCTTGATGATCAAGGCATTCTGCGGATGCACGCTGGTGAAGTACCTTACTGGACATCAAACAGTCAGGAATGTCTAAAAGAAGAGGGATGCGTTTATCTTGCTGAATTAGAATTGCAGCCCAATGAAGTTGATAAAGAACGCGATCCATTTTGCGGTATACATTAAACCTCTGCGTTCCTCTGCGCTAACCTTTGCGTTCCTCTGCGTTGAAAAAAATTAAGATTTTTGAACGCAAAGGGGCGCGGAGTAAACGCAAAGGGGCGCAGAGGTTTGCCAAGTTTTATTCGCTACGAATCACATACATATAAGTAATATTTGGAGGTGAGATTCATGCAGCACTTGCGTCAATTATTAGAGGTAGAAAACTCAGAGTTAGCCCGGCTACTGCGGTTTAGTTTGTATGGACTAGAGGCTACTTTAAATCAGGCTCGCACAGAATTTCCACTAGATCCTGGATCTGAAATATGCGATGAGGTGCTGCAAGAAATTCATAACTTGTTGCAACCTGAACCCCCACAGCAAAATATTGGTTGGGAAGATGCGCCAGCTGATTTAAAACTCAGTCACCTGCGAGAAGCTTTCGATTCTGACTCAGAACTTAATTATTATCTAGGTAATTCCCAACTGCAAAGCACAACGGACTCAGATTTGTGGAATGAGATTCAACGCAAGCTGCTGCGAGTACCAGAAGATTTGGCTGCAACTTGGCGATCGCGCACTTTAGATTTAGCTCAAGAAGTTGGTGCGATCGCAGATAATTCTAACCTCTATCAACTTCCCTTTATCCGCGACGAAATTATCTACCCCGGACTTAGTGGTACTGTTCAAGCTCAGGGACTGACCTTGTATCAACAGGCACTTTCAACATCTAAAATTCCCCAAGGTAATGTATCCGATTTACCAGCAGCATTCCTATTTTTATATATGAATTTTATCGAAATAGACCCAGATTTACATCATGCTTTAAAGAGCGTTTTTAGCTTCGATGTCATTTCCTTACACTCTAAAGCGGAACAGCGCGATCAATATATTGATGCTTTAAGCGATCGCTTCCAACGCACCCAAAAAGCAGAGAAAAACACTGATCCCCTGTCAATTCTCCGTGCTTGGATTGACATGGATGAAGCGATACATTCCTTAGTATTTGTACCACCGGCTGAACGCTATTCTTGGTGGGGAAAGCTACAACATGAATCACGGCGCATCCTGAAGAAAGTCGCTGACGAAGCTATTAATGCAGGTAATGAAGTGCGAATTCGCCAATTGTCGGGACTTTATGCGGATATCTGTGCTTCATCCAAAGATGATCTACAACTAGACTGTGGTGGTATTCCTGGCGAAGTATTAACTTGTCTGCGAGTATATGCGCGAATTAATCAGGAAGAATCCCCAGGCCGTGTAATATTTCGCTCATCACGGTAAGAGAATTTCCCCATAAAGGAAAGGCAGACGATTTTACGAATCGCTGCCTTACCCGATCATCTAATGAAGCTATAAAAACGTTTAAATCTATAGAATGCCCCAGAAGTGTAAAATCCCTTGACCAGAAAAGACTTCAAGCGCAACAGCAGATAAAAAACCAATCATTGCAAAACGACCGTTCCAGTTTTCGCTCTGAGGAGTGAAGCCCCAGCGCAAAGCATTGGGATCTTGTGAAACTGAAGGCGTAGTCTTTTTAACGTCTGCCATAAATAATACTCCGAGCTTTTATGTTGTAACAGTTATAACTGCCTGTAAAGTAATGTAACAGGTTTTTAAGGGAATGCAACATAAACTCTAAATAAAATTTATTAGCAAATATTACGGGTACGTAATTTTATATTAGACGGTTTGCGATCGCTTAACTTATTTCTCACCAATTTTCTGGGAATAATGTTTAAAAGGGCTAAAATTCAATTTCTGTAAAATTTTAGATAAATAAAAATGGCAATACCTGATTATCAAAAGATAATGCTTCCGTTGCTTCAATATGCACTTGATGGTCAAGAACACTCTATGAGAGAGGTCATTGGAGCTTTAGCCGACCAATTTAATTTAAGTGAAGACGAACGAAGAGAATTATTACCTAGCGGTCAACAACCATTATTTGATAATCGGGTAGGATGGGCAAGAACATATTTAAAAAAAGCAGGTTTATTAGCAACCCCAAAAAGAGGATATTTTGAGATTACCGAAGAAGGTATAAACGTAGCTGGGCAATCTAAAAAAGATATAAATATTCAGTTTCTTAGCCAATTCCCTGATTTTGTTAACTTTAATAATTCCAAAAAGCAAGATGACAAAGTTAGTTCTGAACTTGACGAAATCTCAGAAAAAACTCCACAAGAATCTATAGAATTAGGGTATCAAAAAATCCGTAAGGAATTGGAAATAGATTTGATTAACCGAATTAAAAATATTTCGCCAGATTTTTTTGAAAGACTTGTTATCGATTTACTTATCAAAATGGGATATGGAGGCTCAAGGCGTGATGCTGGTAAAGCAATTGGAAAGAGTGGTGATGGTGGTATTGATGGTATAATTAAAGAAGATAAATTAGGATTAGATGTTGTTTATATCTAAGCGAAGAGATGGGATACTAATGTTATAAGTAGACCAGAAATCCAAAAATTTGTTGGTGCATTATATGGACAAAGGGCAAAAAAAGGAGTGTTTATTACAACTTCTAATTTTACTCAAGATGCAAAAAATTATGTGTTGGGAATAGATATAAAGGTTGTCTTGATAGATGGTCAAGAATTAGCACAATTGATGATTGACAATAATGTAGGAGTATCAGCAGTATCAGTTTATGAAATAAAAAAGATAGATTCAGACTATTTTACAGATACTTAAATATTATTTTTTATTAACTTAAATGTAACATTTATACGAATTATGCTCAAAAGTCCTCTGCGATATCCTGGTGGTAAGTCAAAAGCAATAAATCAGATAGTTGAATACTTGCCAGAGAGCTTTTCGGAATTTCGAGAGCCTTTTGTAGGTGGTGGTTCTGTATTTATTTATTTAAGACAAAAGTTTCCTCATATTAAGATTTGGATTAATGATTTAAACTGCGAGCTTTTCTTATTCTGGAAATTTGCCCAATCTGATATAGCTCAGTTAGTTAAAGAAATTCGGCATATTAAAGTCAAATATAAAGATGGTAAATTACTCTTTACAGAATTAGCTAGTGTAGATGTCAAGAGTTTATCTGATTTAGAAAGAGCAGTTCGGTTTTTCGTACTCAATAGAATTACTTTTTCAGGAACTGTAGAATCAGGTGGTTTTTCCCAAGAAGCTTTTCATAAAAGATTTACTGATTCTTCAATAGAACGATTAGAAAAGTTAGAAAATATTCTATCAGAAAATGTCCAAATTACTAATTTGGATTACAGCCACCTATTAAAGCCAGAAGGGGAAGATGTATTTTTATTTTTAGACCCACCATATTTTAGTGCTACAAAATCAAAGCTATATGGTAAAGACGGTAACTTACACACTTCTTTTGAACATCAGAGATTTGCTGAACTTTTGCAACAATGTCATCATCGCTGGCTAATTACCTATGACAACTCAACGCAAATTCTAGAAAATTTCCAATGGGCTAATATCTCAGAATGGGAATTACAGTATGGCATGAATAACTATAAGCAGAGTGGTGCAGCTAAAGGAAAAGAATTATTTATTACTAACTATGAAGTTAAACTTTATTTGGATAAAAAAGCAAAAAATCAGAAACTTGTTAATCCAGATTTGCAGTTGAGCCTTGATATTTCAACCTAACTTTAATAGCAACCAATTTTCCGGTAGTATAGCTCCCATACCCTTCAACCTAGCTACACCTACCAAACTACAAACCTTAGCTATGACAACTTTTCCAATCTCTGCTCAAGAATCGTCTGTTAGCTGGTATATGTTACTGCAACAATTAATAGATGGCCAATCCTTATCTCGTACTCAAGCTGCTGAATTGATGCAAGGTTGGCTCAGTGAAGCGGTTCCCCCAGAGTTATCAGGGGCTATTTTAACAGCGCTGAACTTTAGAGGCATTTCTGCCGATGAGTTAACCGGCATGGCTGAAGTATTACAATCTCAATTAAAACTAGGGACTGGGCAAGAATCTACCCAATCCCTAATCCCTAATCCCCAATCCCCAATCCCCCTAATAGATACCTGTGGAACTGGTGGAGATGGTTCATCAACCTTTAATATTTCTACAGCCGTTGCATTTGTAGCCGCAGCATCTGGTGTACCAGTCGCTAAACACGGCAATCGTTCAGCTTCAAGTCTTACGGGGAGCGCAGATGTTTTAGAAGCCTTGGGTGTAAACTTAGGTGCATCCAGTGACAAGGTGCAAGCCGCACTACAAGAGGTGGGGATCACTTTCTTGTTTGCACCTGGTTGGCATCCAGCACTTAAAGCAGTTGCCCAATTGCGGCGGACTCTCAGGGTACGAACGGTGTTTAATTTGCTGGGGCCATTAGTAAATCCTTTACGTCCCACTGGGCAAGTGGTGGGGTTATTTACTCCTAAGCTTTTGGCAACAGTTGCTCAAGCATTAAACAATTTGGGTAAGGAAAAGGCGATTGTTTTGCACGGGCGAGAAAAACTTGATGAGGCTGGGTTAGGAGATGAAACTGACTTAGCGGTTTTATCAGATGGAGAAGTGCAGGTAACTACCATTAATCCCCTAGATTTGGATCTAACACCTGCCCCCATAGGTATGCTTCGGGGTGGCGATGTCCAAGAAAATGCAGTAATTCTCAAGGCGGTACTCCAAGGTAAGGGGACTCAGGCACAACAAGATGCTGTTGCCTTAAATGCATCGTTGGCGCTGCAAGTAGCAGGTACGATCGCACTCCTCGACCACGCCCAAGGGATTAAAATCGCTAAGGATATCCTACAAAGCGGGGCAGCTTGGACGAAGTTGGAGCAGTTAGTTGAGTTTCTGGGGAATTGATTTGCGATCGCGATTGCGGGCGAAATTCTACGACATTACGTTTGATGGTGACATCATAGTTGCCAAAAAAGTCATGGCCTAAAAGTCCAGTTTCTAGTTCCGCACCTGCGATCGCTACTGGTACTTTATTCACTATTACCCCACCAAGTGCCATCGAATTAACATAGCCCACAGGGAATTCTACAGCCCTAGAACTTGCGGTATTTGCCTTAGCTCTCCCTACTGTCACGATTCCCAAAGCATTGGCCATCTGTTGGGTGATGACAGTGCCACTGGCTCCCGTATCCACAATCATCTCAAATTGTCGGTGTCCATTGAAAGTGACTTCGACAATCGGCGTTCCACCAATCCGCCTTTTAATCGGGGCTGTAAATACCTGCTGATCTGGAATTACTACTGCTGATGAGGGCAAAGCTGGCTCTGTTGGTAATGGCTTTATTTCTTGTGGAGGCGAGGTATACTTTGGTGTAATTGTTGTTTGGGGAACCACAACCACTATCCTCTTCGGTTCGGCAAGACGCACAGGCCGAGGAGTAGCTTGTTGTTGGGCATATTTAATTTGGCGGCGATATTCAGTGATTTTGGTTTGAGCGATCGCAAATTCTGGGCTTTGTCGCCGGACTCTTTGCATCAGCGCGATCGCATCCTGGTACTGATTCGCCACCAAAATCCAATCACCTGGAGATTGAGCAGAACGGCTGATACTCCAAGCGCCAACCGCTTTATCTAGCCCCTGTTCAAAAAGGCTTGGTTCGCTTTCAGACGGCTCTAGCGGCTGTACTTCTGGGGTAACTGCTGGTGTTGGTGATTCAACGGCAGGTTCTACTGATGCCAAATCCCCAATTGGCGAGGGTTGCTCATTGCCACCAGTCACAGTGTTCCGTTTGTCTTCACTACAGGCAACACACAAAACCGCAAGAGCGCTTGATACTAAAATTAGGGTTGCACGGGATAAAAAAGACTGAAGCATAATTAATTTTAACCGCCCAAGCTTTGTCAAATCCACTCCCGCCACTTTAAATTCCCAATTTAATTTTAATTAACTATCCAAAAAACTCCTAATTGCTCAACTCATGGGATAATTAACAATCGCAGTATTGAAGAATGGGAAATGGGGAATAGCCAATGGGGAAGAGTTTAGTACCAGCCCAATCCCCAATTCCCAATTCCCAATTCCCAATTCCCAATTCCCCAATTTACTATGCCCCTGACTGACGCAATACCTGCTTTACTTGTCTTGGCAGATGGAACTACTTATCGCGGTTGGTCTTTCGGTGCGACGGGAACCGCGATCGGAGAAGTGGTGTTTAACACTGGCATGACCGGCTATCAAGAAGTTCTGACTGACCCTAGTTACTGCGGTCAGATTGTCATTTTTACCTATCCTGAATTAGGCAATACTGGTATTAATCTTGAAGATGAGGAATCAGATGGCCCCCAGGTGCGGGGTGCGATCGCCCGGAATATTTGTCAACGACCAAGTAACTGGCGATCGACACAATCCTTACCAGACTACCTCAAACAAAATCAAGTACCAGGGATCTACGGCATCGATACCCGCGCCCTCACCCGCAAAATTCGGATGTTTGGAGCCATGAACGGTGGCATTTCCACAACCATTCTCGATGAGGCAGAATTGCTAGAACAGGTACAGGCGGCTCCCAACATGGCGGGATTGAATCTGGTTCGCGAAGTCACCACATCAACGGCTTATGAATGGTCAGATCCCACAATTCCAGCTTGGGAATTCAACTGTGAGGCTGCGGAAAATCTTGGAGAAGCCTTTACCGTTGTTGCCCTTGACTTTGGCGTAAAACGCAACATTTTGCGTCGCTTAGTAAGTTACGGTTGTCGGGTAATTGTTGTGCCTGCTGATACGCCACCAGAAGAAATCCTCAATTACAATCCAGATGGTGTGTTTCTTTCTAATGGGCCGGGCGACCCGGCTGCCGTCACTGGAGGGATTGCAACTGCCAAAGCGCTTTTGTTAAGTCAAAAACCCATTTTTGGTATTTGCATGGGGCATCAAATTTTAGGTCATGCATTAGGGGCAGAAACCTATAAACTAAAATTTGGTCATCGTGGTTTAAATCAGCCTGCGGGTTTACAACAACGGGTAGAAATTACCAGCCAAAACCATAGTTTTGCTATTGACCCAGATTCTTTGCCTACGGCAGTTGTGGAAATTAGCCATCTGAACCTAAACGATCGCACCATTGCCGGGGTACGTCACAAATCTCTACCTGTATTCTCTGTACAGTATCACCCAGAAGCCAGTCCTGGCCCACACGATGCCGATTACTTGTTTGAGCAATTTGTTCAAGCCATGCAAGCAGCACGTCAAGCCGCAACAGCCGAGGTTAAGTAAAAATGGGGAATGGGTACTAGCTAGGGACTAAGAAAAAGTTTTTCAATGCCCAATACCCAATGCCCCAAAAGATTGTAGACAACTTGCTCAAAAACCATCTATACTTGAGCGTTCACTTTAACTCATGAGGAGGGAATTATTGCTGAGCCACTGAATCTAACCGTTAGCCTGAGGGGTACTCGTGAAGTCCGGGATAACTGCCAGCTATTCCGCCTCACAGGTTTGTTAGATGCCTTTTCTGAACCCACATTTCGCAAAGTGCTTGGTAGCAAGATTGAAGAGGGCCCTAAGCACATTATTTTGGATCTCTCACAAATCGACTTTATTGATAGCTCTGGCTTGGGCGCTCTGGTGCAGCTAGCCAAGCAGGCTCAAACTGCTGAAGGCACTTTGCAAATTGTCACGAATGCCCGCGTAACTCAAACAGTCAAGCTTGTTCGTCTAGAGAAGTTTCTCTCCCTGCAAAAATCAGTTGAAGAAGCTCTAGAAAACGTCAAGTAGTCTTGGTTGCTTGAACCGAGAGACTAATTCAGCTATCCAGATTCAACATTGGGTAGCTTAATTTTTAAAACTTCTGGCAGAAAACCTCTCTCCTTGTGGGAGAGGCAATAAGCCAGTTGCGCTATTATTATATTTAAAGTAGAGCAATCAAAAAAATATATATACCAAGTGATTGCTGTGTAATCGCTTACTAGAACATTCGGATAAATAACCAAGTCTGAAAAAGTTGTAAAAAATACAAATTTAGCAGATTTGTCTATAGATAAACTTGACTTGATACTGTATAGTTAAAAATTGTCACTTACTAAGTAAGCATAGCAATGCTATCTAGTAACGGGGTTCTATTTGATGTTCAGATTTTACCCTATCTTAGACACAGGCTACAAGAAGTAGGCGAAATTTGGTTTACAAGGCGTTGACATCAGGGTGATTTTAAATGCCAACTCTCAATCAAAAAGATGAAATTAAAAAGTAACTTTGATAGTATTGATTATGCTAAGTATACTATCATGGCATACTTCAGAAAAATCAGTCTTTGCGAAGAATGCCTGCCAAATCTAGCCCGTCAAGGAATGATTTATTTGTGAAGTCACAGGAGGAAGAGCTATTAGATGGACAAGATCAAACTCCCAAGCAGAGTTTATCTTGGACTGAAGCACTCTTGGCAACCACAGGGCCATTCCAACAGATTTCCCTCTCACAAGTGCAACAAATTTCTCCTACTGCTTTAGCATATTTGGGGGATGCAATTTATGAGTTGTATGTTAGAATGTTCTATCTGCTGCCATTGCAGCGGTCAGGAATTTACCATAGTCTGGTAGTGGAGCAGGTAAGGGCAGAAACACAAGCGCTACATTTGCGATCGCTAACTCCTCATCTGAGGGACACCGAATTAGAAATTGTCCGACGGGGTAGAAACGCCGCGACAGGCCGCCCTAAGCGACTTAATCCCGAAATTTATCAACAGGCAACTAGTCTAGAAACCCTAATAGGCTATTTATATCTCACCGATTACCAGCGTCTAACCGAACTGTTGCAAATGCTTCATGTAGAAAAAGGGTGAAAACTCAATTTCACAACAATAGGTACAGCAGTAGATTAGGTTCCAGAAATTACGGTAATCGGTATGTTCAACCATAAGCTATATCCATAAATCAAATGCAGAATAAACCGAGGAAAATCATTAACACTAACACTTCTACTGGCGAATCCAATCGTAGTAAACCTATAAAAATTAAGGGTAAGCGTGTTGTTAGTAATCCCACTCGCAATCCCCGAAAAATAGATAACAACCCTATCTCTGTTGCTAATCCCACTCGTAATCCTCGGAAAATAGATAGTAACCCCATTTCTGTTGCTCCCGTTCGCAATCCCCGGAAAATAGATGACAGCAACCCTATTTCTGGCAACTCCCGACAACGAAATAGCAACTTCTCTCAGCCGCCTGTATCTACACAACCAATAGAAGAAGATAACGATCTCATCTACGGTCGTCATCCAGTATTGAGCGCATTGCAAAAACAGCGCAATCTTAACCGCATCTGGATTACTACCCGTCTGCGCTACGATCCCAGCTTCCACCATTTTCTGCTGCAAGCTAAGGAAAATGGCACCGTTATTGATGAGGTTGAACCCAAACGCTTAGACTACCTCACCAATGGCGCTAATCATCAAGGTGTGGCAGCACAAACTGCTCCCTACGGCTATATTGAATTAGCCGATCTCATTGAACAGTCTAAATCTGTAACCGATCCCGTTATTGTTGTAGCTGACGGAATTACTGATCCCCACAACTTAGGAGCAATTATTCGCACCGCCGAAGCAATAGGCGCTCAAGGATTGGTAATTCCCCAAAGAAGAGCATCTGGGATCACTTCCACTGTCATGAAGGTAGCAGCAGGCGCTTTAGAAAACTTTGCTGTATCTAGAGTTGTTAACCTTAGCCGCGCTTTAGAAGAATTAAAAGAAGCTGGCTTTTGGATTTATGGCACTGCTGCAAGTGGAAGCGAACCCGTGCATACTGTCAATTTTAAAGGCCCAATCGTTTTGGTAATCGGTTCAGAAGGCGAAGGTCTGGGTATGTTGACTCAACGTTCCTGTGATTTCTTGGTATCGATTCCTCTGCAAGGTAAGACTCCCAGCCTGAATGCTTCTGTAGCAGCAGGGATGGCGCTTTATGAAATTTATCGTCAGCGATCACTAAATACGCTGTACTTAGATAAGGTACAAAAAATTTCTTTGAAAAAATAACAGTAACAGAGTATAAAGAAATGTAAAAGATAATAAAGCACCATATCGTTTAACACCCTGTAGACGTTTATAAATCGGCGAAAAACATGAAAACCCTTTGGCATAACCTCAAGGAAGTGTTGATTAACACATTCGACTCCATCGGCCTGGCTTGGTGGGTAGAGATTGTGACGCAAAATCCCCGGTGTACTTACTACTTTGGGCCATTTCTGACTTCTTCTGATGCAAAATTTTCAAGCATTGGATACATAGAAGATTTAGAAGTCGAAGGAGCTACGGGAATTACTGTGCGTGTCAAACGTTGCAAACCTAATACCTTAACAATTGCTGAAGACTTGGGGGAAAGATTTGACCGCAAAGTACAGCCTGCCTTTGGCGGTCAGATTTAAGTTAGGCGAAAATCAAGATAATTCGTAATTCGTAATTCGTAATTCGTAATTCGTAATGGGTTTCTCTACGAGACCTAACGTAATTTCGAGTTCTAATTGCGAATTATGTGGTTCAGAGTTAAAAACTCTGGGACTATTGAATACCAATTACCTGCGGATGTTCTTCCAGCCAATGATCAATGTCATTCAGCACCTGCTGGGGGACTTCCCACGGGAAAAGATGGGCGGTGTTTGGATAGCACTGCCACTGAGAATTTTGGAGGTGTTGAGCAGTTTGTAAACTGGAATCAGATGTAATGTGGCGGTCTTGATCGCCAGCAAGTACCAAACTAGGACATTGTATTTGTGGCAGTTCTGGAATCCGATTGTATCCTGACTGAATGGCACTATAGAGGGCGCGAGTAGCAGCAGGAGAGGTTTGCAGATAAGCTGGTACTGCTTCTTTGGCGATGTATTTGTAAGTGGTAGATGTATGTTGTTGGACTAAGTAGCGGAAAAGCGATCGCTTGCCAAAAGTTTCAATATTCCATCGCCAACTCGGTTTTATATAGTTTAATAGGGCAGCAACGCCAGTATATAAATTATCTTGCCAAGTGATGCTCGGATGACTACCACGGGGTTTTGCGGCTGTCGCCACCAAAATCAGCCCAGTAACGCGCTCTGGTAAACGCAATGCCAGTTCCATTGCCAGAATGCCCCCAAGTGACCATCCCAATACTAGGCATTTTTCAATATTTAAGCGATCTAGCAGCGTTTCTAAGTCAGTTAAATGGTCATTCATATCAAAATTGCCATTCCAGCGACTTTTGCCATATCCGCGTAAATCAGGGGCAATAGTTTGATAGCGTTTTGATAAATGATTGGTGAAGACAGAAAGACTACGACCAGTACCTGGATGACCATGTAAGCCCAAAATAGGGAATCCTTGACCTTGGATGTAAACATTGAGACGTGCAGCAGTGGTAGGATGGCGATCACTCATTGCTTGCCATTCTCCTGTCTAGCGAACACAGCGATCGCTTCAGTCCTTTGTACTGTCAGCTGTATAATCACCTCAATCTGGCCTAACCTTTCTTGCATAGTAGTTCGTTATATTATTCTTCTTGACAAATGACAAATGACCAATGACCAATAACTAAGATATTAAGAAATTGGTTCAAAAACCATTTGAGGGATCAACACTTCATCTTGTAATTGCCCAATACCTAAAAAGCGAGTCTCTTCATCATAAACTCGCACTATTGTAGGAACATCAAAAGTTAGAGAAATGCGCTGACCTTGACACCACTTTTGAGCAGATGTTGCTGGTAAAGTAACAGATGACAGATGTTGTAAGGCTGCATCTGGACAAACGGGTTGAAATATTCCAGCTTGTAGTTGTGCTTCTAAATCAGTCAATGTAAGACTATCAGTTAAATTGAAACCACTACTTTCGGTACGAATTAAAGCCGCAAGAGTGCCACCAGTTTCTAAGTTTGCACCCAAGTCACGAGCGATCGCTCTAATATATGTACCACTCCCGCAGGCGATCGCCACATCCAATTCTGGGAAATCTCCTTCTCTCCAGTCCAAAATATCTATCCGAAAAACTTCTACTGTTCGCACTGGAACTTCTACCGTTTTCCCTTGGCGTGCTAAATCGTAGAGACGTTTACCATCCACTTGGATTGCACTGTAAATAGGTGGTATTTGCTCAATCTTGCCTTCAAATTGTGCTAATGCACTTTTCACTTCTGCCAAACTCAATCCAGCACAAGGTTGAGAAGTGATGATTTCACCTTGCAAATCATCGGTTGTGGTACACACACCCAGGCGAATAGTGGCTTTGTAAGCTTTGTTTTCTGGCAGATATTGCAATAATCTTGTGGCTTTACCAAAGGCAATTGGTAAAACCCCTGTGGCGGCTGGATCTAAGGTTCCCGCATGTCCGACACGTTTGAGGCGCAACAATTTTCGCACCCGCGCTACACAGTCGTGGGAAGTCCAGCCAAATGGTTTGTTTAAGTTGAGAAAACCTTGAAATAACACAAAATCAATACTTACAGCTTCTAAACTCTATTAAATACTTATTTAATGCTCAAAGCATTAATATTTGGTAATTAAAGCTTAACCAAGCATTAATTTATACACATTCACTACCTTTAAGACATCCTGTAAGCACTTTACCGAATAATACACACAAAATGCAGATAACGCCGAGTATGTACAGTAAATACCACATTGTCACTTATAAGTGACAACACATAAAATACTTTTACCAAAATAATCATCCATAGGATTTTATAAACATAAATTAAATGAAAAAAGCAATTTTCACTACTATTACGTTAATTCTTTGTCCTATGTTGATTGCAAGTTGCAGTGATGGCAATAGTACTTCTCAAGAAAATAAAGTTAATCAAGCAAATACTGCAACAACTACTCCAGCTAATTCTGCAAATAAAGAAAAGCTAAACAACATCGAAGTTGGTAAAAAAATTAGTAATCCAACATCAAATCAAAAAACACCTATTAAAAATAACAAACCTAATGAAATTCCTCACAATAACCCGATATTGGGTACTATCAAAGATATGCAAAATGGAGACTTAAAATGCTATGTTACTGTTTTAGATGAGAATGGTAAGTTATATGAAGGTATCGGGGCAACATTTGAGGTTTGCGAACCAGAGAAATACGTCAACAAAAAAGTAAAGATGTCTTATGGGCTAGAGAATGTCAGTGATTGCCAAAGTTCTGAGCCTTGCGGTAAAACAATCAAAGAATGGCTGATTACCAACATAGAAATTCATAAGTAAGAATCACAATATTTGTTTTTAAAATTGTAAGTAATGCAGATAAGCTATAAGTGCTATATATTTCTACAAATCAAGTTGATGATGGGGAAAGTTGATCGATTGGGAATACCTTTGGTAAGCTGACTGTAACTTTAGTTCCTTGCCCCACTTCACTAAATAAGGTGATATGGCCACCATGTAATTCTACACAGCCTTTAGCGATCGCCAATCCTAAACCCGTACCAGGAATTGTATCAACGTTACTTCCGCGACAGAAGGATTGAAACAAATTTTCTTGATCTTTAATCGGGATACCAATTCCTCTATCTTGGATGTAAAAGATCACCTCTGATTCTTTACCGATCAGGTGAAACTCTACAGTCCCTCCATCTGGAGAGTACTTAATTGCATTAGACATTAAGTTAATAAAAATTTGCTGCAACAGTCCGCGATCGCCCCAAAAGCCTTGAGTATGGCCAGTAATTTGAAAAATTAATTCGTGGCGATCGCCTGTTGTTTCTCGCTCTTGTTCTATAAGATCGGAAAAGAATTGCAGTAAATCAAGCAGAATTGGCTTAAACTTAGGTTTTTCTAGTTCAAATTGGTTAACCAGAAGCATATTATCCACGAGTTTGGACATATACCTTGCTTTCTGTTCAATAATTCCTAGAAATCTTTGTTGTTTAGACTCATCCAGTTGTTGGTTATGTTTTGCCAAAGTTGATGCAGCCGCCAGAATTGAAGTTAGTGGCGTTCGATATTCATGAGAAACCGTTGCAATAATTTGGGATTTAAATACATTGAGTTGCTTTTCTTTGGCAAGGGCTGCTTGAGTTTGGGCTAGCAATTCAGCTTGTTGGATAGCGATCGCTAATTGTACCGAAACCTCATTGAGCATTTGGGCATCATCAGTTTGCCAATGCCGTTCTCCAGAATTTTGGTGAGCAATCAACAAACCCCAAAGCTTGGGAGTTGGGTTCCCATTGTTGCTCAAATTAATGGGAACTACTAGATTTGCATTAGTATTAAATTGCTCTTTCAGGCTGACACAATTACACAACCCAAGCTCATAAATATAAGGGATTGGGGATTGGGGATTAGTCAGGGGAGCAGGAGGAAGGGTGCAGAGGAGAGGAATTTTACCCTTTCTCCCTGCTTCCTGCTCCCCTGCTTCTTCCCCAGCCGCGACGCGATCGCACAATGCGACAGTGCGGAATGACTCAACTGATGAGGCAACTATTTTACCGTCAGTATCTGGGGTGAACTGATACACCATCACGCGATCGCACTTTAGAAGTTGCTGTACTTCTGCTACAGCTGTATTCAAAATTTGCTCTAGGTTAAGAGACTGGCGAATTCGTAAAGCAGTTGTAGCAATTAAACGCTGCCTTTCCTGAGTTTTGCTGAGTTGGGCTTGCAAGCATGATTGCTTAATAGCGTTTCGGACTGCTAGTTGCAGTATGTCCTGTGTCAGATTATGCTTAACCAAATAATCCAGCGCACCCCGTTTCATGACTTGCACAGCCACCTCTTCATCGCCCCGTCCTGTCAACATAATCACAGGGACGGAAGTCTTAAATATCTCCTGCTGCATCTGATCGAAGAGTTCTATCCCACTCATATCAGGTAGGCAAAAATCCAGCAGAATGGCATCGCATCGGATTTTTTGGCACAAAGCAAGTCCTTCTTCTGCACAGTCAGCCTCAAATATCTGGTAGGACTGGTGCGGATCTTTCAACAGATATCGGCGATAGATTTTCCGATCTGCTGCACAATCATCAATGATGAGTAGCGTCCTTATGTCCAACATATACAGGTATGAGGATCGGGAATGTAGATCCCTTTTATCCAGATTGGTTTTTATTGCATAATTCTAAAAATAATATAAAATAAGTATAAATAAAATCTAAATTCTTTAGTAATCCTAAAGAAACATCAAATACTCAAAAACAGAAAAATGGGGAAAAGAAATCTAGCAGAGACAAACAGACACAGTGACTCAAAGAAGAAAATGTCTCTGTGCCCTCTGAACCGTCTCCTTTATTATCCTTTTTTCCCTATTGCCTCATCAACAGGCAATAAAAAATTAATCCAAGACTGGCGGCATATTGGCTTCAAGCCAGTAATCCACAAATGCCTGGATCGTCTTTTTTAGTTCCTGAGCATCCATCGGCTTTACCAGATATCCATTTGCGCCCTTTTGGTAGCACAACTCAATATCCTTGGGATTTGATGATGTGGTAAAAACAACGATGGGGATTTCCTTGAAACTCTTGTCTTGCTTGAGCCGATCTAAAATGTCACGGCCATCAATACCTGGCAAATTCAGATCGAGCAAGATCACAGAGGGTCGTAATGCTACTTTAGAGTTGGGTAAGTTTTCGCCTTTGCTATGGGCATCGCTCCCCTGTTGATACAGGAACTCTAAAACCTCATCCCCATTAGTACAACGATGTATGGGGTTCTGGACGGACATGAGCCGCATCAGACGTTGTAGCATCCGAAAATCTTCATTGCTGTCCTCAACAACAAGCAGAGGTTCATGAAGTTTTTTTGTCATTCGTGGTCTTAAAAGAGCTTAACAAAAATACATATTTGGTTATTATCTTAAACTATTCCAGCGTGAAATAGAAAATAGAGCCAACACCTACGGTAGATTCAACCCAAATTTGGCCGTTATGAAGCTCAACAATCTTCTTAACAATAGCTAATCCTGCACCTGCTCCTCCACCATACTTTTCCTGAGAGTGCAGCCGCTTGAATAATCTAAAGATAGTTTCTAAGTGATGCTGTGGGATGCCAATACCGTTATCTCGGATATAAAAGATTGGGGATTGGGGATTGGGGATTGGGGATTGGGTATTCTCCTTGTCTCCTTGTCCCCAGTCCCTAGTCCCCAGTCCCTCATCTAAGTAGCCAATCTCAACCCATTGCTCTGCTTTATCGTTGTATTTGAACGCATTACTAAGCAGGTTACTGAAGACTTCATTAACGAGAACTCGATCGCACTGAATTGTTGGTAAAGGCCGAGGAATGTGAATATCCACAAGCCCAGAGCCTTGGCGACTAGCATGAAAGACATTAATTACTTGGTTGAGCAATTCGTTGAGATCGGTTGCTTGCTCTCGGAGATGTGCTTGTCCTAACTGCGATAGTCGCAGCAAAGCATTAATCAGAGTTTCCATGCGTACAGATAAAGACACTACTGTTTGCAAGCACTCAATTCCATCATCATCTAATACTTGGGCATAGTCTTCTAGCAGCACCGTCGAGAAGTTATAAATGCCCCGCAAAGGTTCTTTGAGATCGTGAGAAGCAGCGTAGGCAAAGGATGCTAGCTCTTGGTTGCTGCGTTCTAACTCCAGGTTGATTTTAGCTAATTCATCTGCTTTCGAGAGGACAATACCAACGATCGCATTACTCAGAGCGATCGCACTTTCAAGTTCACACCCTTTCCAAGGTAAAGAAGTTAATCTAACCGTTTCTTGCCATTGTTCAAAGGATTTTCGGGGAGACAGGGTATAGCTACCATCTTGCTCGGCTTTAATCGATTCCTGTGGATTTCCTGCCCAGTGTACTGTTTGGATAACTTCAGGGCGAAACCAAAGAATATAATAACGCCGGACTTTAGAAATTCGCAGTAGCAGCAAACCACTAGCAGTATCTTTAAATATGAGCGCTTCTGGATAAAGCTTCGGCAGAGAATCGGTAGAAAACAGGTTATCAGTAACTTGAGTATCTGCCCATTCAATTAACGCCCGCACTTCATCAATATTTGGTGTGGTTCCCACAAGGTTAATTTCATTATCTAGACAAACCGCCGCTCCAGAGGCACTGACAAAATCCAGCAAGCGGATTTCCGGTTTGATTAAGGCATCGATAAAGTTGTCTGCTTGGGAAATGGACTCAAGGAACTCAGACTGTAGCGATTTGAGTTTTACCTTATAGTCCCATTCCGAAGAACTAATTTTGTGCGCTAACTCTGAAGATACGATTTGTCCCAAAAATTCGCACATTTTGCGTACTTCGTAGGAAATATACTTTGGTGTTTGATGATGGCAAGATATTAATCCCCAAAGTTTCTGCTCTTGAATCAACGAAATCACCAAAAGAGCCTTCACTCCCATATTTTGATGATATTCAGCACAACACCAATCAAAACTCCGTAGCACAGAGTAGCTTAAATCAAGATGCTGATGTGTTGTCGGATTTTGCGTTGGAACTAGCTGGACAGGTTCGGCCGTCAAATCGGGAAGAAATCGCAGAAAGCATCGTGTGTATAACTCCCTAGCCTGCGCTGGAATATCCGTAGCGGGATAATGAAGTCCTAAATAAGGTGATAAATCTTCCCGTTTTACTTCTGCAACAACAGAACCCGCTTCCGACTCATCAAATTGATAGACCATTACCCGATCAAAACCGATGATTTTTTGGACTTCTTCAGCCACTAAGTGCAAAAATTCTATCAGGTTTGATGTGCTTTGCATTTTTGCGATCGCTTCACCTGCCAAAGCATGAAAACCTAGAAAACTTACCTCAGATTTTGAGTCAGTCGGTTCTAACTCCAGAATCACAGCCTCTTCTGTACGATGAGCGATCGCATCAAAATCTTGTTCTCCATACGAAGTATTTATTAATACTTTAAAAGCATTCGTGCTACCAATTTTTTTTACCAAGCACTGCTTTACAGCTTCTACTTGTTGAGCTTCTAATAAATAGCTCAATGGTTTACCAAGCAAATCTTTTGGCTCTTTACCTAAATAAGCTTGGGTATTGTTGCTAACTTGCAGTATCTCTAACTGAGTACTGAGTGCTAGTAGTACACCATGAGGTTGAATAGAGCCAGGTATATGGATAGGTTTGCGATCGTGGTTAGTCAGAGCAGTCGCTTGGGTAGTAGTATTTTTAGGCTGGCTCATAAATCAACTTATGTAAAGCTGAATTTTACAATAGTGCAATTAAATGTCACATTTCTTTAAAGTATATGCCGATAAGGATGAATGCGATCGCATTCATCTGTGCTTGTTAAGGTTTTTACTGTAAGTAAGCGCAAGTAATTAGAAGATCGTGTAGAGCGACCGAAAATGCAGCAAATAAATTGCACAGACGTAAGTAATTAATTACGTCTGTATAAATCAAATAAAAATCATTACATGCAGCAATGCAACACCAATATCCAACATCCAAAATCCGAAGCTGACTATGGTGTTGGGAACTTTTTTTTTACGGTTTTGGCTCCTTGTATATCCAGCAATTGAGTTAATTCGGTTGTATTCAATGACTTGACAAGACTTAAACCAAGAGACTTACTAGAAATGCTTTGAGTGTAGGCGGCATTCAGGTAAGGGGTATATTGTGGCTTTCCTGCAACGTAGGTTTGGAAGAAAGGTAAACTCAAAACATTCATGTAACGACGCGCTTGAGAAGCATCGCCAATCATATCAGTAGGTAATGCTACTTGTTGATTTGCAGGATTGCCATTACCAATGGTGGAAAAGTGAGTACCACCTACAAGCGTGATGAGATACTTGTGTGAATTCGCAAACCAGGAGAAAGGTAAAATTTGCTCAGATAAAGCTGGTGCAACTGTATCATCACTACTGCTGACAATCATCACTGGAGTTTTGATTTGACTTAAGCCAGCTTTGCCGAAAATAGAACTAGTAATGGGATTAACTGCGATCGCAGCTTTTACTCTTTCATCCCGCAGGTTATAATCCTTGCCAGACTTGCTGATGCTCAATTCTAAAGCGCGACACTGGAGCAGTAAAGACATATTCCAGGTTTTTTGCAGTGCTGCTGGTTGACAGTCTTGTTTTAGCTGCTCAAAGTTGATTTTTGCGCCTGCTAAGGCTAAGGCTGTGTAGCCTCCCAAAGATTGACCAAATACTCCGACTTGTTGCAGATTTAAGCGACCTTTAAACCTTGAATCAGATTGATTACCTTTTTCCAATTGATTCAATATATATGTTACGTCCATTGGTCGGTCTTGAAATTCACCTGGTTCTGCTACTTCAATTGCGTGTCCCTTTAGCAGAGAACGTAATTGTTTAGCATCGCTACCAGGATGATTAGGAACGACAACGGCAAACCCGTAAGAAGATAGGTGCGTAGCTAAATATTGAAAGTTGCTGCTATCTAAACCCAAGCCGTGAGAAATCACAATTACGGGTGCAGTATTTTGAACATTGGGAATGTAAACATCAGTTAATAAAAGCCGATTGCGCTTTGAGTCAAAAAACTTTAGGGTGTATTTTTGCGACTTAAACTTGCCCGGAACCTTCAAATCAGGCAATTGCGAGAGATTTGGTTGTGGAATGGTAGCAGCTTCTATTTTAGACTCTTGGGAAACTGCTGCGATCGCACTATGGGTTTGGTTAACAAGTTTCTCTAATTCCGTAGCTATTTCTAAAGTCTCTGCAACATCAAGACGAATGCTGCTGCTAGGATATTTACGCAAAACATTCAAAAGTGTCAAGCCTCCCGATTCAGCAGAGGCTGAAATTAATGCCGAACGCAAATGACCAAATCCTGGTTGACTGGTTTTAATGACTTGCGCCAATCGATGCAGCAAAAATTCTCCTTGCGGTGTGTAGAGAAGTTGCGAAAGTACTACCGGACTAACTTTCACACGATTAAGTAAAATCCGTCGCAATTCTGGAAGCTGTTGTAGAGGAAGATATTGCTGATACGCTGCCAAATCTTCGTTAATTACACCTGTTTTGGCATAGTTTTCTAAAGTGTTGACTGAAATGGAAAGCTCTAAGGCTGAATAAGATGCATAAATCCGCTCTGCTGCCAAGACAGAATTACTAATTCCAAACGTTGGCAGCAGTGTTGAAAGAACCAGCAATAGGGAACTTTTTCTGAGGCTGCTGGCCCAATTACCAAACAAACTATTCATCGCTCAACTGTTTCGGTGGTCTGGTTTTATCAGGTGTTGGCTTTGGTAGTTATTCGGACACCCTGCTTGGTTTACTTTAAGTTTTTAGCCTCAATTTTATCAAAACAGAATTTAGGAGTCAGCCGTTATAATTCAGTATGAATTTTGTATGACTTGCGAATGTAGAAAGCTTTATCTGACTCCTGAATTCTGATTTATGAATTCTTCTTCAAGAATTTTTTTCTTGGCTAGAAAGTCAAAAATCAGATCCTACAGTGTCACACAGATGGGTAAAGTATCCATCTTATAATGGGTGACTCCCGTAGTTCGCCTTCACTATCAAATCATAACAAATAAAAAATACTCTGCCTCAGTATTTATGTTGTAGCTTTGAATGTTGCACGGATTCTATAGATAAATAAAACAGTAAAAATCCTGAAAATCCTTACTACTAATCAGCTTTCCCTAATGCGATCGCTACTGAACCTGTAACTACTAAACCTGCTCCCAATATTGCTACTAAACTGAAGTGTTCTGATGGTATCCAATCAGGTGCAATAACTGATACAACTGCAACTGATATTAATGTCACAATGGGAGCTAAAGCTATTACGGCACTTACTCGTGATGCTTCCCAATGTTCTAATGATTCGGAAAAAGCACCGTAAGCGATTAAAGTATTAAAAGCACAAAAAAGCAACATTCCTAAATGGAAAGGATCGAGTATCAAAAGTGATTTTACTTTGGCTAGAGGAGTGAATAATAAAGCACATCCTCCATAAATAATCAGCATGATGCTGGCGGAAGATAAAGATTGTAATAACTGCTTTTGTGCTAAAGCATAAATAGCCCATGACGTTGAGCCTAGGGCTATAAAAACACTACCTAGTAGATATGTTCCATGTGCTGTAATTAGATTTGTTAGTTGTTCACGAAAGAATAAAACATAACCGCAAATCATGACACTGACACCAATCCATTGATACAGCCGATAACGTTCTTTAAAAATCACTAACCCTCCGAAACCTAATAAAAGGGTAGATAATTGAATCAGAACTTCAGCGTTAGCAGGTGATGTTAGTGATAAACCCTGGGTAAAAAAGAAGTAATTAATCCCTAAGAATAGTGTAGCGATCGCTAATAATTTCCAAGAAGCAGAACGCAGTTGTTCTAACTTTGGTAACTTGCCACGTATTCCTAAATACACGGCGAGTAGTAAAAATGATACCGAAAATCGAAACCAAACAACGGTATAGACATCAAGTACTTGCAGAATTACTGCCAGAGCAATAGGTAGAATTCCCCACAATAAAACCGTTAATAGCGATAATACTAGCCCTAAGCGCCAGCGACCAGAACTTTGATGTAGTGACATTCAAGTATCCTACTCAAAGTAGGGCTGATGATAAGTTAAAACATATCTAATTTGCATATCTAAATTTTACAATCTTTTATTGACAATCTATATTAATAGCTTAGTGAAAAAATTAAATGTAGAACGGCTTATCGACCCTACTCAATTTATTTTTAGTGCTAAATCGTGGCGTTTCTTGTTTATAGAAAATTTGTAAATTGCGTAGTTACTTTACATGAATATTAAAATTCAGGGTTCCACGTAAACGTATAATTTGTTTCAGTTTTATCTTAGTACGAAGCATTATGGGGTTTATACCCATCTTAAGCTTAGTAATTTCTATTACAAGCTTATCCATTTACTTACTACTTACCTCAAAAAGTCGATTTTTGCTCAAATCTATGGTGACAAAAATAAAGCGCCAAGAGTGGAGATTCAAATATGGCAAGCTTAACTACCTGAGATCAAGATTTTTAAAGACTATAACAATTGCTGTCATTATTATGGCAGCAATAATAGCTGGAAATACTGTCTCAGCCCAGGTTACGCCATCGCCTCTAGCTTCGCTCAAAAGCATATCGGTTCCGGAGCCGGACAATCTTGGAGACTTCGTAAAAGACAAAGTAGCCGCCATAAAGTTAGGAAAAACTCTTTTTTGGGATATGCAGGTTGGGAGCGACGGCATAACCGCCTGTGCTAGTTGTCACTTTCATGCTGGGGCCGACAATAGATCCAAAAATCAGATTGCTCCTGGACTTTTACGGATTAACCCTGATGGTACGGAAAATCCAGATGCGGTTTTTAATGTTGGTGGTTTACCAAACTACCAACTCAAACCAGAAGATTTTCCTTTCCACAGTAACGATGTCAGTTCTTCTCAGGGCATCTTCAATAGTAAGTTTGTTGATGTCACGCCTGGTAATGCACAAGACCAAGTAACAAACGAGCCAGATCCAGTGTTTAACGTGGGAGGCGTTAATGTGCGCCGCGTCGAGCCGCGTAATACTCCAACCGTGATTAATTCAGCATTCAACTTCCGTAACTTTTGGGACGGAAGGGCAGAAAATATCTTTAATGGGGTGAATCCCTTTGGTTTAAGAGATCCTAATGCTGCGATCGCCAAAGCAGCAAACCCAAATAAACTAGAATTTGTCAAAGTCAGTCTGAAGAATGCATCTTTGGCATCCCAAGCGGTTGGCCCGCCACTCAGTTCCTTTGAGTCGTCTGCTGATGGTCGAACTTTTCAAGAGATTGGTGATAAGTTCGGGCGAATTGACAAAAGATCCCTCAGCGCTGGTAAAGGTAAAAAACTTCCCCGAAAACTTGCGAAAAAGTTATTACCTCTCAGACCGCTAGGTAAGCAGGTAGTGCATCCACAAGACAGCGTTTTAGGTGCAGATAGTAGATCGCCCAAACCCGGACTCAAAGATAAAACTTATGGGCAGCTGATTCAAGATGCTTTCAAGCCGGAGTGGTGGAAGTCTAATCAACTCATCCAAGTTGATGATGAAGGTAGAAGGACTTTTGTCAAAAAGCCCGATCGCTCCTTGGAGACTAATGAGTACACATTAATGGAGTACAACTTCTCACTATTCTTTGGGCTGGCAGTTCAGTTGTACGAGTCTACACTCATTGCCAATGATACGCCCTTCGATCAGTTCTTAGAAGGAAAAACTAATGCCCTAACTTCTGAGCAGAAACTAGGTAAACAACTGTTTGAGGGCAAAGCTTTCTGTATTGCTTGTCACGTAGGCTCGGAATTGACAGCTGCTTCAACAAGCAATGTGGCTAAAGAAGGACGAATCAAACGTGCGCCCTTCCCGCCAAACTCCCCTGAAGACACTGGCTTCTTCAATATCGGTGTCACACCTACTACAGAAGATCCTAGTTTGGGTGGTAAGGACGCTTTCGGTAATCCGCTTTCAGAAGCACGATTGGCTCAGTTAGGGAAATTCCAGCTTCTCCTTGGCGAAAACCCTCCCACCTTAAATCCACCGTTGAATCCTAATGAATTTGTGTTTGCAGCCGGAGGTTTCAAAGCACCTGGACTTCGCAATGTGGAACTCACTGCTCCCTACTTCCACAATGGAGGTCATGCAACCTTAGAGCAAGTGATTGATTTTTACAATCGGGGTGGTGACTTAGGGCTTCTTCCCCCACTGCGTCTCTCACCGGAAGAAAAACAGCAATTGGTCGCCTTTTTAAAAGGTCTGACTGATGAGCGAGTTCGGTATGAGAAAGCGCCTTTTGACCATCCGCAACTGTTCGTTCCCAATGGACATCCATCAGGTAGCTCTACAACCGTTGTCAATGACGGTACTGGCAAAGCTACAGATAGTCTATTAGAAATTCCTGCTGTTGGTAAGAATGGTGGTAGTGGTACACCAAATTTCTTGAGCTAACTAGCCATTTTCCATTACCTTAATCAAAGAAAAATCACAAACTTTTATTTTTAATAGGTTTTGATCTATCTAGGTTTAGGTTGGATTAAGGAACAAAACTCAACAGCAAAAACTACTTTTAACAAGGGGTTTAAGACAAGGAGCTTAAGCCCCTTGTCTGTTTAAGTAAGTCAGGTAAAGGAGATGAGGAAGATGAGGAGATGAATTAATAACCAATGCCCAATGCCCAATGCCCCATTCCCAATTCCCAATTCTTTAAAAGAAATCAGCCATCCAAGGCGAAGCACCTGCAAATATTTGCGTAGCTGCTAAAATAGCCGTTTCTGTACCATTCAGTTTTCCTGCTATTTGCAAATGGTAGGGGGTAAACAAGCTTGTATACAATGGTGCTAATTCTCGGATATCTAGCTGCAACTCACCTTTTCCACCTTTTGTGACTTCGCCACGTCCGTTGGCAACAGAAAGAATGAATTTACCATTATTTCCAGTCAGCAAATTATCTTGAATTTCTAAGTGTAGTTCAGTTTGGATTCCCGTTGGATAACCACGCAATTCCAATGCCTTAACTATATCTACTAGCCGCAGCATCCAACGACTCGTATTCTTAATCTTGGCAGTTTGCTCTGGTAGCAACAATGTCAGGGAATCAATTGCAGAACTCTTCCATCGCACCTGTTGAATTTGGGAACGATGACTTGCTAGAAAAGACCAAAAACTTTGTGCAGCATCAACTGTACTCAGTACCCAATCTTTGACGAAGAGGATTTCACTATTATCTGTTCGCTCTTGAGTAAAGATGATGTAGCCTTGGGGTTGGTCTTTAGTACCAATCAAATAGGTATAGACTATTTCCTTATCATTTGGTTGAATTATTCGTTCCCAAATTGCTGGATGTCGGTCTAAATATCCATGCGTTTGTCTCGCCTGCTGCTGATATAGCTCATGAAAGACTTCATGATTGATGCTTGCTACTAGTTCCAAAGGTAGGGGTTGCTCGCGTACTTGGATATTCTGGGTAGCAATTTCCCAAATACACCAGCTACCCCCCTGCTCATAACCTACTTTTCGGTACAAGCTTTGAACAGCTGGATAAAGAGCGGAAATTGCTATATCTCTATCGTAAAGTTCTTTGAGGGTGTGCTGCATAAGAGCGATCGCAGCCCCCGAACCCCGATATTCTGGAGCAATGCCCACTACGGCAATTCCTGTCATTGGTACACGTTGACCACCCCACCACTGACCCATGTCGAGAGTTGCTAATCCACCAGCTACTTGCTCTAATCTCCGAATAATACGGAAATTTTCTACGCCAATCATGTTGATGTAAGCTTCCTCACCACCAAGGGCGCTGATGAAACACTGTTCAAGGATATGTTCCAACTGCTGGATATCCTGTGGATGGGCGAGAGTGCTGTATTCGAATTGAGCCATCATCTCTGATACCACTAGTATTACAAAACCATCCGCCAGTTATACAGAATTAATTCTGGATTCTGACTCATAACTCCTGAATTCTGTTTGATAAATATACTATGCGATCGCGCGGATTAGACAAGATAGAAATACCATATTGAAATTTAATTTGTATAGCTGGGCACTCTAGATTAAAGAAACATACTGGAGAGTTATTCTTATGTCTACGACCTCAATTAGTGCAACACTGGCACAAACACAGAGAGATGCTGTGTTCCAAGCGATCGCTACGATTAAAGAAAACTTACCATTTTTAGTTGATTTGAGTGCAGATAATCGCAAAGCTTTACCTAAGATGGGAGATAAAAGTCGGGCGTTTGTAAGCAAAGCATTAGAGGTGGCGACGCAAAATCCAGAGTTCTTACCGCGATCGTTTGACATAGATGAGATGCGGAAAGATGTCCAGTTATTTGAAGCGTTGTATCCACTATTGCTCTCGTTGACACAATTGCAAGATTTGGTAGATGATACATCCTTGGCAGTAGGCAGCGAAGCTTATGCAGCCGCCTTGCAAGTATATAACTATGCTAAAGTCAGTGGTCAGGGGACAGGTTTAGACACGATGGTTGAAGAAATGGGGCAACGGTTTTCTCGTAAAAATCGGAAAGTCAAGTCTCAACAGGTAGCACCGTAGGAAATAATTCATCAATTGCACTGTTGAAGTGCAAGTTTAAAGCTCAAAGCTTGAACGTTCGAGCAAAAAGGTCGGAGTTCCGAGTTCAGAGGCTCAACGTTCGAGCAAAAAGGTCGAAGTTCCGAGTTCAGAGGCTCAACGTTGAGATTTTGAGAGCGATCGCACAAGCATTTAAAATGCAGTTAGGTTAAAATCACCGATGGATCTGATTTTTCAAATCATCTATACTTGATTTTTCCTATCAATGTATAAGTTTTATAGCAATCCTAAATGAGTTGTGAAAATGCGCGATGTCCAGAACCCCAACTTCTCGAAGAAGTCGAGGTTCTAATTTTAATTTAACTTGAAACTTGGACTTTAGAATCTGAAACTTCACCTTCTGAACTCACAGTTTAGATTTAAAAATTTGGCTAATATTTAAATTTCAATTATAATTCCAAATACTTATTTATAACTCAATCAAATACTCATGAATATTGTAATCAATTTATTGCTCTTTTTGCTGCCCATTCTCAGTAGCTTTTGGATTTCCCAAACTTTCAACCCTTTATCTTCTTATCAGCCTCTCCAGGCTATAGACGGAGCGGCTTTATATAAAAAAGAATTAACCAATGGTAACGAAGCCTATTTACAAGTTATCAATCTCCGCAAAATGCACATAGATCAAATTATCGGAGAAGTAGATAGTATGGGTATAAATGAGGGTAAATATTATCAAGGAGAAAGTAAATATTACAGTCCTTTTTTCAACAGAAAATTATTTTCTGAAGTTGCAGAAGAATATAAGAAATTTTACTCAAATAACGTTTTCTCAATAATTAATTGTTCTTTCTTTGAGCAATACGAGTCTAGTACTCAATTATCCTTTCCAATTAAATTAAATGGTGTAGTCATCAGTGGTGGCAATAGCCCTTATGGCCCAATCAAACAACCAAAAGATAAATACTATAGTAATATTCGCCTCAAAGCTTTAGTCTGGGATAATAAGCAGGCATACATTACTGATTACAACCAGGTTAGCGGCGCACCTCTCAACCAAAAAGCAGTGAAAAATGCGATCGTCACTTACCGATACAGCGATCATCCAGCAAAAGTCTTAGCCCAAAACCAAGCAAATAAGTATCAAGTCATCGGTACTTTAAACAAAGATAGTGTTAAAGGTGACGAGTTATTGTTGATTATGACGGTGAACAAAGCAACTCTGGATGAGGCAGCCGATTTATTACGTAAATTAGGAGTTAAAGGCGACATCATTACTGTTGACGGCGGCAGATCAACTTATTTGTTCAATTCCCAGAACGGAAATATTATTGTTCCTCAACTTTCTAATCCGCAAGAAAATCCTGCGTTCCGAAACCTTCCTCATTATTTGGGATTCCGTAAGACAACTAAAAATCAGGTTGTGCCAAAAATCTCGATTGGTCAGCTAATTCCTAAAGTACTTCCCAAGAAGGATCAGCCCTATTTAATATTGTGGCAAGATAATTTTGATAGCGATGTCTCGATTAAGCTGTACGATGGAGACAAACTTATCCAAAATATTTCTTCCCGTACCGCTAGCGATGGTGTTTATGAGTGGATACCACGTATTTCTGTAAAAGAAGGCTATTTTATTCGTATTTCTAGCTGGAAAGACCGGAATATCTTCGGGGACTTGCAATTGTATTGAAGGAGGCAAGAGGCATAAGGCAGAAGGCAGGAGTAACCTACACGCAACTGTGTGGGATTGAAGCAAGGATGCTTTGTATGTATCGGCATTTTCTGCTAGATACAATTCTTCTTTTTAAACTATGGCTCTAGATCCAGAACTGAATTTTTGATTCATAATTTTTTCCTCCTGCCTCCTGCCTCCTGACCTCTGCCTTCTTTTATTTAGCGGTGCGGAATGGGAAATTGTAATGGATAACGAGCTAAACGCAAACCTCTTAACAAGTTTGGCGGTATGGCAGCGATCGGAATTGTTATCGTCTCTCACAGTAAACAACTAGCTCTAGGTGTGCGGGAACTCGCCGCGCAAATGGTTCAGGGCCAAGTTTCCATCGCTGTTGCAGCAGGTATTGAAGATCCTGAAAATCCATTGGGTACAGATCCGATTCAGGTTTATGAAGCGATCGCTTCTGTTTTCTCTGATGATGGTGTTTTGGTATTGATGGATCTGGGTAGTGCTTTGCTGAGTGCAGAAATGGCCATTGAGTTTTTGCCAGAAGTACAGCAACAAAAAGTGTATTTGTGTGAAGCACCTCTAGTAGAAGGTGCAGTAGCTGCTGTTGTTGCGGCGGGGGCTGGTAAAAACATTCACCAAGTCATGGCGGAAGCACGCGGCGCACTCCTAGCAAAAGCAACTCAATTGGGTGTAAGTCCGTTGTCAGTTGTCAGTGACAACATCGAAGTAAGAAATTCAGAGTTTCCCGTCAAAGAAATCCGGTTAATTGTCAGCAATCGCTTAGGATTACACGCCCGTCCCGCAGCCCAGTTTGTGGGAACCGTCGCCCGGTTTAAATCTCAAATTCTGGTGCAGAATTTAACTAGAAATACTGGGCTAGTTCGGGGTGACAGTATTAACCAAGTCACCACTTTAGGGGTGCGTCAAGGACACGAACTAGTGATTACTGCCACTGGTTCGGATGCAGATGAAGCGCTGGCGGCATTACAGGCATTATTCGCGAATAATTTTGGTGAAGATAATGTTGCCTTGAATTCTCCACCAGTATTTCAGCATGAAGTTACCCCAGCAACTCGCGGCGAACTTTCGGGAATTGCCGCTTCTCGGGGAGTAGCGATCGCACCTGTTGTTAATTATCAACCCACTCACATTACGATTACGGAATATCATGTAGACGATCCTGAATCAGAGTGGCAAAGAGTACAAGCAGCAATTCAAACTGCTCGACAAGAAATCCAAGCAGTTTTTTCACAAGCATCTCTGCAAATTGGTGACGCTGAAGCCGCCATCTTCGATGCCCAATTACTATTTTTAGAAGATCCAGTATTGTTGGAAGCGGCTCATCAGCGTATTTTAGACCACCATATAAATGCTGAAGCAGCTTGGCAAGCCGTAGTCGATAAGGTGGTAACTTCCTACCGAACACTTGAGGATACTTATCTGCAAGAGCGAGTTGAGGATGTTATTGACGTAGGGCAAAGGGTACTACGATTACTAGCTGGGAATGCTCCTGCAAACTTGCATCTTTCGGAACCGGCAATTTTAGTAGCGACTGATTTAACTCCCTCAGATACCGCTAGATTAGATCCGAAAATGGTGTTGGGTATTTGTACAACTTCTGGTAGCGCCACCTCTCACAGCGCCATCATCGCCCGGACATTGGGCATTCCCGCAGTTTTGGGAGTAGATCCCCAAGTGTTGCATTTGGCAGATGGTACACTCATGGCGCTTGATGGTGAAAGTGGCAAAGCTTGGGTAGAACCAGAATCACATATCCTGGATTTACTGGAGGCAAAGCGAGAGGCTTGGCAAACTGCCCAACAGGAAGCACGAGCTACGGCACACCAGCCAGCAATTACTCTTGATGGTCGGCAAGTTAGCGTTTTCGCCAATATTGGTAGTATAAATGATGTGCAAGTTGCTGTGGCTAGCGGTGCAGAAGGAGTAGGATTACTCCGCACAGAGTTTCTTTATTTAGATAGAATCAGCGCTCCCACAGAAGAAGAACAACTTGAAGTGTATCAGGCGATCGCCCAAGTTTTAGATAATCGTCCGCTAATTATTCGTACTTTAGATGTCGGTGGTGATAAGCCACTTCCTTATCTGAGAGTCGGGTTTCCAGAAGCCAACCCTTTCTTAGGCTGGCGGGGAATTCGTTTCTGTTTAGATCATCTGGATTTATTCAAAACTCAGTTACGGGCAATCTTGAGAGCCAGTGTAGGACACCAAATTAAAATTATGTTGCCGATGATTGCCACTGTGACAGAGGTACGTGCAGCTAAGGTAATTTTAAGTGAAGTGCAGGCTGAATTAAATCAAGCTGGTATCCCCTTTGATGCCGCGATGAAAGTGGGGATTATGGTAGAGGTTCCGTCAGCAGTTGCGATCGCAGATCAGTTAGCAGCTGAAGTAGACTTCTTTAGTATAGGGACTAACGATCTGAGTCAGTATGTCATGGCTAGCGATCGCACTAATCCCCGCGTGGCAAATTTGGTTGATGCGCTACATCCAGCCGTGCTGCGAATGGTGCAGCAGACTATCCAGGCTGCTCATGCTGCTGGGATTTCGGTAGGATTATGTGGAGAATTGGCAGCAGATACTATAGCAACACCCATTTTATTAGGTTTAGGGTTGGATGAGTTGAGCGTCAATCCTCAAAGTATACCTGGAGTGAAACAGGCGATCGCTCGATTAAGTATAGTTGAGAGTGAAGCGATCGTGGCATCAGCATTACAACAAGATTCCGCAGTTCATGTCAGAGAAATAATCTCAACTTCAGTTATTCCCCCTGCATAATATTAATTCGTAATTGATATCCATAATTGAATTAGTTGTATATTTAGACCCCAACTAATTCAAGATCACCAATAATTACGAATTAATTAAAATCTGATTCCCAGTTGCCCGTTAAAACCACGAATAGAATTGTAACCAGCACCAACAAAAACGTTATCAGTAGCACCTACCTGAACACCACCGGAAACTGCAACACCTTTATCTTCTGAATAAAGTCCAACTCCTACATAAGGTGAGATGACAGGCAAACTGATAAATTTCAAAACATCTACTCCCGTAGCGCCATCAGGACCAGTTCCTAGCTCAACCCCAAAATTTAAAGCTCTAGCGCCTACAGCATAAGTTATGTCACCATCTTTTCCACCGACTGAAACCCAAGGTTGCGGTACAAGTTGAGCCGATGCTTGACTTGGGGCAAATAAAGCTAATAAACCGATAGATGTAATTAATGTTTTCGCAATAATCGCTATTTTCACGTTTTTTCCTACGTATCTTAATTGTTTTGTCAAAATTACCCCTACTATCAATACTACTCGGTTAAGCATTTTGAACTCAGAATTTGGTTTGGGGAAAAGGTTAAAGGGTAAGGGTTAAAGGTTTTTTCTTTCCCTTTTCCCCTTCCCCTTTTCCCCTTAACCGACAAGTATTGCCCCTACTATTAACTAGGGTTTGTCTATGATGACTAATCGTGACGGATTAAACCTCTTACGAGTGCCCGATAAATTCAAGGATTATTTTGGTAATGTAGCGTTTGCAGCCGTAATTTTTAATTATCAAGCATATTTGCTGATTACTTTCTCAAAATACTTAAATGCTTTTACAACAGTTCATTTGGCTTACTCAAAAGTAGACACATCTCGCAATAAACTAGGAATTTCCCCTTGAGAGAAAGGAAATTCCAGTAAAGTTTCTCTAAGACCCAAATACCCAGATTCAGCAAAAGACAAAAGCATTCGTGAAAGTGCTAGCCAAACCTCCGGTTCGTATTCCCAATCACGATAACGCGAAGCATGAGCGGCAATTGAACGTAACGCCCAGAAATAAGAATTCCTTACCACCGAACCACCTTTCTTAAACTCTGGTAAATCTTCGTGGTGGATAAAAAGTATTTGATTGTCAATTCTAGCTCTCATCGCAATTTTAGATTTTAGATTAAAAGTAAATCTTAGAGGATGTTTGAAAAGTTCTCTTGTCGGTATCAAAAATTTTAGATCCCCCTAAATCCCCCTTAAAAAGGGGGACTTTGATTCCGATTCCCCCCTTTTTAAGGGGGGTTAGGGGGGATCTAAAAGTGCCTAAAGTCACAGCGAAACACTTTTCAAACAACCTCTTAAATAGGGTGCATTACGGCTTTAGCCTAACGCACAATGTTGCATAGTGGTGCTACCAAATTCTCTGTGTTCTCTGCGCCTCTGTGGTTCAATAAATAACTTTTAAACCGCAGAGTCACAGAGAACGCAGAGAGAAAAGCAGACAACTAAAAATTGGCGCTTAAACCCACACGAAAAGTAAATCCAGGGCTATAAATGCGATTAACTCGCTCATATTGCTCACCGAGGAGATTTTCTAAGTAAACTGTCAATCCTACATTGCTAGTTACAGGTACACGACCGCTCAAATCTAAATTTACGAAAGAAGGCGAAAAATCTGTAATCGTGTCACCAGGGTTTGTAAAAAAGGCTCTGCGAGTGCCACTGTTGTAGGTAACATACAAATTAGCCTGCCAACCTGAATTTTGATAACCCACACCAGTTTGCAGTACAGAGTAGGGAATCAAACCTAACTGTAAACCTCTCTCTGAGCCTGTTTTTATTTGAGCATCTGTATAAGTGTAGTTGAGGAAAGTTGACCAGCCAGCCGCAATTCTTAATTGCAATGCAACCTCTAAACCATTGGTATCTACTAGTCCAATGTTTTCCCATCTGCCGGCGATGACTCCCAAGCGATCGCCTATACTACTACCAAAGTAAGTAAATTGTCCAATCAGATTTTGAGAAAAATTGACATCTACTCCCGCACTCCAAGTAGAGCCAGTTTCCGGTCTTAAATCAGGGTTTGGTTCCCAACCATGAACTGTATCATAAACATACAACTGATCTAACCCAGGATTGCGTTGTGCCCCTGCCCAACTTCCACGCACTGCTACTATTGGTGTGACGGCATAACGTAACCCAACACTAGGGTTAAGATAATTTCCAAACTGGCTGTCAAAGCTTTGCCTTAGCCCTAAATCTATCAGAAAATCATCACTAATATTCCAAGTATTCACAGCAAATAAAGCTGTATTAAACAAACTTCTATCTTCAGTTTCATTAGTGGCAATCCTACTAGGATTCGTACTCAAAACATCACCAGTTAAATCGGTGTTTTTCAAATCTAATCCCCAGCGCAATTTATTATTGGAAGTAACTTTCCACTCATGATCTACCCTGGCTGTCAGTTGTTGCGTATCTAAAGCTCCTGTACGGTAAAATGCTCCTGTAGGGCCATAAGTGCTAAAATAATCTTGGTTATAACCAATTGAAGTTGTCAGATTAGAACTTTCCCCATTACCTAGTCGAGTTTTCCAAGATAAGCCAACGTTTAAACCATCGTGGTCTAATCTATCTCTTTGCAGAGGGAAACCAAAATAAATTAAGCCGCGACGACTGCTAAGTGCAGTAACATCTAAATTCAATGAATTTTTTTTATCTAAATCTAGTCCAATGCTACCGAAGTAGGTACTTGTAGCTGTATCTGCATTTGATAAAAATCCCTGTTCATCACGATTTGCTGCACCTACAGGCACGCGATAACGGTTATCTGTAAAGAATCTTTCAAAGCTAAAGTTATATTTGACATTATTGGATGAACCACCATAAGTCACTTGTTGATTATTTAAACTCAATGAGCCAAATTCTGCACTAGCGCTCAATTGAGGTTTACCATAACCTTCCTTGGTAATGATATTCACAACTCCCCCAAAGGCTGAGGAACCATACAAAGCGGAGGCTGTTCCGCTATATAATTCCACTCGTTCAATCGCCTCTACAGGAATGCTATTTAAGTCAGTTCCACCATGATAAGTGTTGACATTATTGTTAATTTGTCTGCCATTAATTAGAAATACAGACTGATTAATTGAGGCTCCGCGATAGTATGTACCTGTGTGAATATCTGCACCATGACCTACATCATTGATTGCAAAACCAGGCATTCTTTTTAAAATATCAGCTAAACTTGTAGCACCCTGTTTTTGAATTTCTTCTTTATCAATTACGTAAGTTGGTGTAGATTGAGGTAAATTGTCTGGTTCTGCGATCGCTTCTATAGAAATGTCTGCATCATCTGTATAATCTGGCTGAGTTTCTGGATTAACTTCACTCGGTGCAGATTGTTGAGTTAATAATTCGGCATTAGTAGCGGGTAGCTCAACTTCACTCAAACTCTGAATATCGGAAATGACTTCGGTTGATTTATCAGTATTTCTCTGCTCAATTTCACTCTCAGCAGCAAAGCTAGGAAATGCTATCAGTAAACCCGGTAAAGCAACTGTTAGCAACAAAAAATCTTTTTTCACGTTCTCTTTCACACCAAGTAAAAATAGTCACCACGTAGTATTTTTGCTGTAAAAGTAAAATCGTGTCAAAAGACACGCTGTCATATTTCCACAGATCTCGATTCCCCACTTTTCTAAAAAGTTGGGAATATTGTTGTTCAAAGATGAGTCAGTATTGCTATATAATTTGCTATTACGTACTAATTATAAATTACGTTAGCATTAAGAAAACTGGACGCTTCATAAACAAAATAAAAGGCAATAATTTATGATTCAAGCCTTACGCAAACTAGTTACATTTGACGAATTCGTTGCTAAATATCCCGACAATACAGGAAAACGTTATGAATTGCATGATGGAGTAATTGTAGAGATGCCGCAACCTACAGGCGATCATGAACAGATTATCGTATTTTTAGTTCAGAAACTTATTCTAGAATATAGTCGCATCAACTTAGCTTATGGCATTCCGAAAACAGTACTTGTAAAACCGCTTGAAAGTGAGTCGGCTTACTCACCAGATGTACTGATATTAAATCTTCCTAATTTGGTAAATGAACCTCTGTGGAAAAAAGAATCTACTGTAAGCCAAGCGGAATCAATACCCTTAGTAATTGAGGTGGTAAGTAGCAATTGGCGTGATGATTATTTAAAAAAAGCTGCTGACTATGAGGCTGTAGGCATACCAGAATACTGGATTGTAGACTATGCTGCTTTAGGCGGTAGGCGATTTATTGGCAACCCCAAACAAGCAACTGTCTCGCTTTACATCTTAATTGAGGGAGAATATCAAGTCAGCCAGTTTCGAGGTAGCGATCGCATCATCTCACCTCTTTTCCCAGAGTTAAACTTAACCGCAGAACAGATTTTTCAAGCTGGTGGATACCCTGTATAGTCTTTACAGTCTTACAAAAGAGCGATTTCCGTTGCAGACGAAATTTGTTGTCGCAGATTCTTCAGTAAATCTAAAGTTTTTTCGTAAGCAACTTTTTTTCCTTGCTGTCCATAGTACTCAGATGCTTTTTGTAAATCAGATATAGCTCCTAAATGATATCCTAAGCGATAGTGAGCTACTCCCCGATTAACGTAAGCCTGGGCATTACTGGGGTTAAGTCTGATGACTTGAGAAAAATCACGCACTGCACCAGAGTCATCTCCATTTCGGCCGCAAGTACAACCCCGGTTAAAGTACGCTCTATAATCGTTAGCGTTGAGACGAATTGCTAGATTAAAGTCGAGCATCGCTGCTTGGGTATCTTGTAAGACAAAATGCGCCAAACCTCGGTCATTGTAGATATCTGCAAGCAGTAAGCTAGTAGTTCGGGGAATTTGAGTTAAAGCTAAATTAAAGTCAATAATTGCCTCCGAGTCTTTCCCATCCCCTGCAAAGGCTAACCCTCGGTTGTAATAAGCTCGAAAATCGTAGGGTTTAAGTGCGATGTCTACGACGGGCTACGCCTACGCTCGATTATAATCAACGATGGCACCGGAATAATCCCCTTGTCTGTAAAGTGCCAAACCCCGGTTCAGATAAGCCTCAGAGTCATTAGGTGTAAAATTTATAGCTTGGGTACAATCTGCGATCGCTTGATGGTAATCTTGTAATTGAAGATAAGCAAGACAGCGATCACTGTAAGCTACAGCAAAATCTTCCTCAACTTCAATTGCCTGATTAAAACTCTCTATTGCTTCCTGATAATTACCGCGCCGCATCTTATGTACACCTAATTCCAAAAAATTACTCGCTGTAATTTGGGTAATGGAAACGGGTGCTGAATGTGCAGATAAAGTCAAAAAAGTGAGAGAACAAGAAATAATTACACCGATAAATAATCGCCAGAAATTACTCATAGCACCAAATTAGGATAGGTAATAGTGTTTGATGTTCTTGGAACAGTCTTTTTATCAAGACTATTAATCCAAAATTGGTATAAGCATCCTATTTGACAATTTTGGAAAACCTAAAATTAGCGGGGCTTTTGTCCCGCTAATTGTTAATTTTTGAAGTTATACCAATTCTATGTGAGACTGCACTTTATTCACGTAGGAGCAATTCATAAATTGCTCCTGTAATCTGTAGTTTTACATCAGTCTTCTAAGCGCAATCTTCATACAAAAATGGTATTAGATATTAATCTACTTCCAGTCTTTATCTGCTTGGGAAAGCACGTAAGCAGCTACATTTTCAATTTGGTCAGCTTTCAAACGTTTGCCGAAGGCAGGCATAGCATTTTTGCCATTTGTAACTTGGGCAATAATTGCCTCTGCTGAGTACAAACCATACTTTTCCAAAGCTTCTTTCTTCAGGTTTTTTGCTGCTTGAACCAGATTCTTACCTCCCGCATGACAAGAAGCACAATTAGCACTAAATACTTTAGCTCCACTAACGGCATCTCCTGCCAAAGCTGGACTACTGAAGGCAAAGGTGAAGATTGCTATGCCTAACAGTATGACTGTAATCATTTTTTTCATTTCGTGTTCCCTCTACAATAACGGCTTATTCGGTGCAATATCCTCCATAATTGTCAGTTGAGCCGCTCTGATAGTCAAACGACATACTGTCAAACTTAAATTTTAAAACTTTGGAATTTTGAATGTTTTAAATTTTAACACAGAGTTATATCTAGCTAAAAATTAATTCTCATTTTTTTCATAAAAGATGAATCAGTTTATCTTGAGCAGTATTTGTGCAAAATTTTCAATTATAAATTCTTAGGTATTTCAATTAAAACAACATCCCAAAACTGACGCAAAAATTCTCTCTATTTCTTATCTATCTGTGTTATCTGCGTCTCTGTTGTAGCCTGCGGCAAGCCGCTACGCGAACGTCGCTACCGCTTCGCTAATGCGTCTACGTTTATTTGAATAATTTATTTCTTGAAAATACCTTAAAACTTCTAGCTTGAGTATTGCCAGATATCTGTAGTTATTTATAAAGAAATAACTTTAAAATTTTACACAGGTAGTTAAGTTAGAAATTCCGTGCCTTCACCAATAACCGAGCTAAAACTCAATTTCCCACCGTGGGTTTCTTCAACAATCTGCCGAGCAATGTCTGACGACAAGCCGCTTTGCATCTACTTCGGCTTCAACGCCTTTGCAGCACTCAATAAGTTGAGTAATTCCTCTAACCGTTGAGTAACCGAATTTGTGAGTGCGCCTAACTTATCACTGAGCCGATACAATTCTCAGCTACGGTTGCTTAATGAAACCTAATGCTCCTCCTCTACGCAATACCATAAAAAGAATGGACAAGCCAGGAGAGCATCTCTTAACTAACTATGTGTTTTCTGTTTGATTTCTAGCCAGTTGTGATGAAGCGGTGACGCTTACTCTGCTTGTTTACTGCATCCACCATTTAAGGTAGTTTACAGAGCCTGAGCGTCAACAACTGGCCATTGGGTGGGATTTTTGAGACGGGAATCGATCCCTTGTAGAAGTTTCTCAATGTCCCAGTAACCCTGCTGATATATCAATTAAAACTGGAACAGAAAAATTTTGGATGCCAAATTGCCAAAAGCACTCAATCAATTTTGATTAGGGTAAACATAGGCGTTTTTATACCATGAAAAACGCCCCAGGTTTCCTCTGGAGCGGCTTTGAGTCCTTATTTTGACTCAGAATTACATCAAAAACTGATGCAGAGCTTTATATATAGGAAGTTTAGTACGCCCTCTTGTTCAATTGGGGTTCTGGCAAATCCGGTTAATTTGCATTTTTATAATTTTTCCTGAATGAATGTCCTGTTTTACCTTTTTACCTGCTGTAGATGTGATTAGAAACGCAAGGATTATTGGGGAGAATTCTTTGAGCATCGAAAACGACGGTCGCGGCAGTGGCAGGAATTGTTATAGCTTTTGTATTAGTTTATAGATAGCGTAGGCGCAGACCGCCTTCGACATCGCTATCGGCTCGTGAAGTTTCCTTATTTAAAGTGGTGTTATGTTGAATGGGGCAAGAGTGATTAAAGATGGTTAATGTCTTTTACCTGCTCCCAGATATAGTTCACCCACTTTAGGATCGTTCAACAGTTCTTGACCAAGGCCCGATATAGCATCGCGTCCAGACTCCAGTACATAGCCGCGATCAGCCATCTCTAAGGCTTTACGGGCATTTTGTTCTACTAATACGATCGCAGTTCCCGCCTGATTAATTTGTTTAATCTGCTCAAATACTTGTGTCACTAAGATCGGGGATAAAGCAGCAGATGGTTCATCCAAAATCAGCAAACTAGGTTCCAACATCAAAGCTTTACCCATCGCTAGCATCTGGCGTTCTCCTCCAGAGAGAGTACCAGCCCGTTGACGACGGCGATCGCTCAGTTTGGGGAACATGGTAAATATTTTATCTTTAATTGGTTTCAGAGGAACATTAAGTACAAAAGCACCCATCTCCAAGTTCTCTTCAACACTGAGAGAGGGGAAAACATTGGCGATTTGCGGTACATAGCACATTCCTCGTTGAACAATTTCATTGGACTTTAGCCCCACGATATTTTCACCTTTGAAGGTAATTGTGCCTGTGTGGGGGATCAAAAGCCCAAAAATTGCTTTTGCCAAAGTAGATTTGCCCGCACCGTTGGGGCCAATCACTGTCACCAACTCTCCTGGGGCAACCAGGAAATTCACACCTTGCAGGATATCTACATCTTTGATGTATCCAGCATGGACATTTTGAACATCTAGTAAATAGTCATTTGTCATTTGTCATTTGTCATTTGTAGTTTGTCATTGGTCAAAAAGAGTAAAAGGGGCAGGGAGAGTGGAGCAGTGGGAGAAACCCATAAATTAAATTTATGGGCTTGAGGCAAAGATGTATTATTTCTTCTGGCACTTTCCGCTCAAAATAAATATTTTTACTTTTGAGAATAAATAAATTTATTTGCTCTGAAACCCTTGTATCAGTATATTTCCCCTGCTCCCTGCTCCCTACTCCCCTGCCTCTTCAGTCAACAGTCAAGTCAAAAAATAACTATTGACTGTTGACTATGGACTATTACGGAGTTTTTTGCAACTCCGGTCGTTCTTCTGCCAGAATCGCCCCTTCTACTGGGCAAACTTGGAGACATATACCACAGTCGATGCAAGTGGCAAAGTCAATCCAGTACCAATCTGTTCCCTTGGCATTTTTGCCTGGGCCATCATGAATACAAGCTACTGGACAGGCATCTACGCAGTCAGCTACGCCTTCACAGACTTCTGTAACAATTGTGTGCGGCATATTCTCGATTCCCTCTTTTCTGTATCGGCTATTTCTAGCCTAGCAGGGGAGTGGGAAGAGGGGCAGGGGAGGCAGGAGGAGAATTCGTAACTCCTAACTTTTCACGGGCTAAACGCCCCGCTATCGCTAACGGAACTGTTTTGCCCCATACCTAATTCTCAACTCACTTAACGCAATGACTCAATTTTGGGCGAACCATCAGCTTTAATCCAAGCAATTTGGGCTATGCTGCGATCGCGTGCATATTGGCGAATAGCGTCTGCATCCCTTCCCCCTAAATCAATTTCTACCCGCACTAAATGGGTGGAATCTCTAAGTTTTTGCGCGTAGGCAAAGGCAGGGGCGTTAGCACTCGCCGTCTCTGGTACTACTAACCAGTTACTCGCTGGGGTTACTTGCGGTAATTGTTGAGTAGATAACAAAATTTGGTATAAATCTTCGATATTTAATCCAAAACCAATTCCGGGTGTATTTTCTCCTTGGGGATGATATAGACCCAAAAGCTGGTCGTAGCGACCACCACGCCCTAAAACTCTGGCTTGGGATTCGGTGTCGTTGACAACTTCAAAGACAATACCAGTGTAGTAATCTATGGTCTGGATCAGGCTGAGATCGAGGATTAAGGGAAATTTTTTCTCTGATTCTAGTAATTCTACTAGGGATTTGAGGTTATTCACTGCCTCTCGCTGTTCTTCATCTAGATCCAAACTACTAACTTTTTGTAACACGTCTGCACTGGGGCCGCGCAAATCCAGCATGATTCTAGCGCGATCGCGTAGTTTGTCACTCAAGGGTAAAGTATCTATGGTAATGCGGTCGAGATGAGCGATCGCACTGCGAACTTTATCCTGTAAATTAGCCGGAAATGCACTCAGGAGCGATCGCGTAATTCCCGCTTCACCTAAAATTAAGTGCCATTGTCGCAAACCCAATGCTGCTAAACAATCCGCGACTAACAGCAGTACTTCCGCATTCGCCAGCAATCCGCCAGCACCTAACAACTCCACCCCAGCTTGATAAAACTCTTGCTGGCGATTATGCCTACTTTCCCACGTGCGGCGAAACACATTGGCGTTGTAGTACAACCGTTGCGGATAAGTTGCATTTGCCATGCGAGTGACAACAGTACGAGCAATGGATGCTGTTAATTCTGGACGTAGCCCTAATTCATCATCTTCGCCATTTTGTAGTTGAATCACCATCTGGCGCTGAATTGCTTCCCCTGCCATCAAGGTATCCATACGCTCTAAAGTTGAGGTGATAATCCTGTGATATCCCCAACGATGAAACACCTGCTGTAACCGATCTTCAATCCAGCGTTTTTTCTCCACATCCAAGGGCAATAAATCCCTGGCACCCGATGCTGGTTGATACACCATTATTTTTTCTTCCCACCAAACAAACCACCGAACAAACCACCACTACCAGATTTATCTGGTTGCTTATCTCCATTATTGGCGGATGAAGTCACCTTATGATCGCTAGGGTGTTGTGCTAATGCCTTATCTATTTTAGGTTTCCATTGCAGAGCCATTTCGTCACTGGGATCTAACTTTAAAGCATTTTCAAAGTGGATTTTTGCCATTTTTAGCTGATTTTGCCTCAAATACACCATTGCAATCAAGCTATGACAGCGACTATTTTTAGGTTCTAGCTTCAGGGCATCTTGCAACTCTACTTTGGCTTGGGCAAATTGGTTTTTGTCAATCAAAGATTGAGCGCGACGAACATACTGTTCTACAACCGTGTCTTCTTTTGGTGGCGCTGGTGCTGGTTCTGGGAGTGTATTTTTTGGTGTACTTGGTTGAGGTGTAACTGATTGAACTTTAGGTTGAGCAGGTGGCGGCGGCGCGGCGGATGTTTTGCTTGCACTCCGCATTAAATAGACTAAATTCAACTCACTAATTTGGGCAAGGACTTGCTGCACTTGGTCTAAAGAATCATATTGGCTTTGAGCTAGTTTAGCGATCGCACTTTTATAGACATGCTCGAAATTAGGTGACTGGACTAGCTCTTTAGCCAAATCGGTGGTGAGAGTTAACGAAGCAGACTCTTGTAACAAGCGCTTGCCGATTTGCGACAAAATTAAAATATATTCCGTGCGAGTGCGATCGCCAGCAAGTTTTTCGTAAGCTGGGTTAACCAACTTTGATAACAATTCGTTTCCTAGCTGTTTTTGTTCATCGCTTTCAGTAAACCTACTATCCGGGTGTAAGCGGCGGGCAATTTGGAGATAGCGTTTTCGAATCTCTTTGACATCCGCATCAACTGGAACGCACAATATTGCGTGATGATCTATGAAATCATATTTAAATAATCCACGATCTATTTTGAAAGACATATAGGGGATTTGCACCAAAGGAGCAGTTAGATTTTTTTTAGTTTACCCAAAGTCGAAGGGAAAGCTTCCACGTGCTACACCCATGCTGATAGTGGTGGAACTTGTAACAATTCGCTACTGAGGGAGTCGTGAATATAACCATTTGTTGCGAGAATTCTACCTGACTCAATTTTGACAGGAGTGCCATCGTAGGCGGTGACTTTGCCCCCGGCTTCTTGTAACAAAATTATCCCGGCGGCAATATCCCAAGGAGAAAGCCCTCGTTCCCAGTAACCATCGACACGCCCACAGGCAACATAAGCCAAATCTAGCGATGCTGAACCGCTACGTCTAACCCCTTGCGTAAGGTGGGTAAGGTGACTAAATTCTGCGTAGTTGTTATCAGAGGTTTCACGGCGATCGTAGGCAAATCCAGTCACTAGTAAGCTTTTACTGAGTTCAGATGTTGCTGAAACATTGATGGGACGACGATTTCGTGTTGCTCCTAAGCCAGTAGCCGCACTAAATAGCTCATTGTGGAAGGGGTCATAAATTACACCCACTTCTGGAACGCCATTAATTAACAGCCCAATGGAAACTGCAAAAAATGGGTATTGATGGGCGTAGTTGGTTGTGCCATCTAGAGGATCTATTGCCCAGAGGTATTCATTTTCTTGATTACCTAATTTGCCTGATTCTTCAGCGAGGATAGAGTGCTGGGGAAAATGGCGACGCAAAATTTCTAAAATTAACTCTTCTGAGGCTTTATCAGCAGCCGTGACTAAATCACCAGGGCGACCTTTTTCAATAATTGCGTCTTCTAACTTACCCAAGTAACCTTGCAAAATAGCACCAGCAGCTAAGGCTGCTTCTGTAGCAATATCTAGAAAAATTTGTATATTTGTCATTTGTCATTGGTCATTTGTCATTGGTCATTTGTCATTTGTCATTTGTCATTTGTCATTTGTCATTTGTCATTTGTCATTGGTCATTGGTTCATCTCTCCCATTGCCCCATTCCCCATTCCCAACTCTTCAAAGATTTTGGCGGCGAAACTCTGCGGGAGTGAGGCGCATAGGTTTTTCTGGGTTCCAGATTCCTTGGCCCATGAGTCTAGCCCATTGTTGGGCACGTTCTAAACGCTGGTCATATTTGTGGTTAGGCGATCGCCCAACAAACATTGCATTGCCTTGTTTAACTAATTCTTCATTCAATAACACCTTATTTTTCCATACATAAGCTAGAGTTCGCCCGATTTTATCTTTTGCTTCTAAATCAAACTCCAGTTCGATCAATTCTTCTGCACCACCAATAAGATTCTCTAACTGTTCTTTTGCTGCTTCTCCCCAAGGTCTCTGTCGCAAATCTGGTGCATCAACGCCAACTAACCGCACTTGAGAAATCAAATTCGGTTGTTCAGCCATTCCTAACACTTCCAAACTTTGCCCACTAACTACCCGCGCTACTTTCACCTGAGCCTGATTATTTGGCAACTGGTTTTTACTTTGGCAACTCACCAAGAGCAATAAGCAAACCAAAATAGTTATTTTTCGTACCCAGTTACCAACACTCCCAACCATCACAAATTCTCTTGTGGTCGCTGCTGCGCCTAACGAGCAGAACCTCTTGCCCCCTACCCCCTGCTGCTCCCTGCTCCCTGCCTCCTGTGCCCTGCCTCCTGCCTTCTTCAATTGTTTATTCCTCATCTAACGGTAAACCCGCTTTTACTTTCCCCTTAGCAAAATAGCGTCCAAACTGGAGTTCGTAGACTTCATCTTCGTCTTGTGTCTCTACTTCCAAGTCAGAACGGGGATAACTCACACACAAAAGGGCATAACCTTGCTGACGTAAATCTGGCGACAATCCGATCGCCTCTGGTTGATAAATTTCTCCCGACAATACCCTTACAGCACAAGCGGTACAAGCCCCGTTGCGGCAGGAAAACGGTAGTTCCACACCTTGTTTTTCGGCAGTGTGCAGGATATAGCGGTCTTCTGGCACTTGTAGGGTGTATGTTTTGCCAGTGGCGCGATCGCGAACTTTAATTGTGTATGTACGAGACATCTGGATTTGCGTTGTAGAATTAGGACTTTCAGATTCAATCTAAGAATATCTTTCTTTATCTTTGCATTTTCTGGGATTCTATAGTATGATCGTAACTTGTGGCACCTGGAGAGGTGGCCGAGTGGTTTAAGGCGCAGACCTGGAAAGTCTGTTTAGGGAAACTTAACGGGGGTTCGAATCCCCCCCTCTCCGTTCTGAAACCTAGTCTAAATATATAGTTTGAACCAGACTTCTACAAATGGCCGGGTCAAATAAATCGCGGGATCTTGCCAAATATATTCTTAAAATTTCTTTGAAAGTGGGTTAGCCTTCCGCAGGAAAGGTGTCTTAAAAACCAATGTGATTCAGTTAAAGCTAAAAACTGAAACTGGCGTAGGTTGGAAAGCCACTGCGCTCTTGCGGTTTTTACGACTTGTTCGCGGCTAGTTCCAAGCGATAAGCAAGTGGCTCCCAACCTACAATTTTTTTGCTGCCCTCTGCCCCCTGCACCCTCTTGTAAAAATTATATTTTCTTCCTCCTGCCTCCTGCCCTCTGCCTCCTCTTGTAACATTTATTTATTTTTCACTCATAATTGAGTCATTTTGTAAAGTCGCCAAACTCCTACTTCACGATGGCGACAGCCTGATGAAAGGATCGAGTAAATTAAGATAAGTAAAGAAAATGCTTTGAACTACATGACAGCTCTCAGCTTACAAGAAATTTCTACTCAGTTAGAAAGTCCGAACTTACGCGATCGCATGGTAGCTCTTGCTAATCTGCGTCATGTTTCTCCTGAAGAGGCAGTCCCTTTAATTAAAAAGGTACTAGACGACGAATCTTTGCAACTGCGATCGATGGCAATATTTGCCCTTGGAATCAAGCCAACACCAGAATGTTATTCAATTTTGGTCAGAATTCTCGAAAATGACCCCGATTATGGCATACGCGCTGATGCTGCTGGTGCTTTAGGATATTTGGGCGATGCCAGAGCCTTTGAAGTGCTTTCACGGGCGTTTTATGAAGATACTGATTGGCTAGTACGCTTTAGTGCAGCTGTTTCTCTAGGTAACATTAAAGATCCCCGTGCCCGTCAACTTCTTCTTCAGGCATTGGACAGCAAAGAAGTAGTATTGCAACAGGCTGCAATTTCTGCGCTCGGAGAAATTAAAGATATTGAGTCTGTCGATCAGATTCTACGCTTTGCCCAATCAGATGATTGGTTAGTCAGACAACGTTTGGCAGAAGCTTTGGGTAATCTTCCCACTCCCAAGAGTGTCTCAGCTTTAAAATACTTAGAAAAAGACAATCATTTCAACGTTGCTGAGGCAGCCAGAATTGGCCTCAAGAAGCTTGAGGAAATAGGCAATCAAGCTTAATAATATTAGAGCCTCCTGCTACCTTTTAATAATTAAGTGGGAATTTTAGCATTTTGATGCAGGGTAATTTCATTCATGAATATTGAAGAGTTTTTTCAGTTAAGTGCTGGTAAATGGTTTTCTCATCGGACTAGTCAACATTTGGCTTTGAATGAATCTGAACATAGCAAGTCAGACATTATCATTGAGACTTTAGCAGTAGATCATCCAGAAGCGATCAAACTGTGTCAACAGTACGAAATTAATCCTAGTTCCGCCTCCTGTGCTATCAAAATTAACTGGAATGGCACAATGGAAAAGGAGCAAACAAAACATAGTGGTTCAACTGTGTTAGTTTCAGTACCCGATGCAGATAATCCGTCTGAAGGCAAGTTACTGCGGGAAATAGTTGATGCTGAGAAAACTCCAGTTGCTGGACACTACAAATTTGACAGTGATGGTGCTTTAATCCTAACTATAGAAGATGAAAACATCTGGTCAGAAGAGCGCCTGTGGTTTGCTAGCCCCAATTTGCGAATGCGGGTAAATGTCCTCAAGAGTTTCGGCGGATTTAGTATTACTTCCTTCACTTCTGAGATTCGTATGGGTGGTTTTCCACCTGCTGCGAAAGCTTCCGAGGCAGCTAATTCAGTATCGAGTTAGTTGTAATACAGCGTATTTTCCCTATTTAGGACTTACGCAAAACTATACACGCTTAGGGGCAATGCATGAATTGCCCCTACTCGGAAATCAGGATTTAGTTAAACTCGCTTGTTCTTTGGAAGCATTACAGCGTAGGCGTAGCCCACCGCAGGCATCGCAGCTTTCAAAATTGATTCTTGCGCGAAACTAGTGAAAAAGAATTTTGACTTCTGTTTCAATAAAAAACACCAAGCTATGGTTAATTTCATAGTTGGAAAAAATATATCTAGATTTTATGGCTGCGTTGATACTTTTTAAATTTGCAAAAAGTTAGCGATCGCTTGCGGTAATGGCAAAATAATTACAATCAACAAAGCCATTGCCAGTAATCCCCAAATATCACGTTTGTTATCCAATTCAGTGACATCATTCAGTGCAGGCTCATCAATCAACGGCATAAATAATAAGATAATCGCCCACATCAAAAATTCTTCCCGAATTAATGAAAGTAATAGCAAGAGGAGGCGAGCCACTTGACCAATCATAATCGCAACTCGTTGTCCAAACATTGCATGGACAATGTGGCCTCCATCAAGTTGTCCTACAGGCATTAAATTTAACGCCGTCACAATTAGTCCGATAAAACCAGCTACTGCAACTGGATGCAAATCAAGGGCTGATTTTGCTGTTAACTGACTTCCCAAGGCTAGCTTCGACAGTAGCGCTAGTAAGATGGAATATTTAGGATTAAGAGCATCAGGATTCAAAAATCGGGTTTTTTCTTCAATCAGGGGAACCACCTCAGAATGAGCCAAGCCCCATATTAGTAATGGCAAGGTAACAACAAAGCCTGCAAGTGGCCCAGCAATACTAATGTCAAATAATGCTTTGCGGTTGGGAATGGGACTACGCATCTGAATAAATGCACCAAAAGTTCCCAAAAAGAAAGGCATTGGAATAAAGTAAGGCAACGTCGAGCGAATTTTGTAGAATTTAGCCGTCAAATAATGCCCAAGTTCGTGAATCCCCAAAATAGTCATTAACCCTAAAGCATAAGGTAATCCTTTGAATAGGACATCTCGGTTAGATAGAACTTTGAACAAAGAGCCAATTTCCCATAGAGGCGGAAGAGAAGTACCAGCAATTTCCACTCCCACCAAGGTAGTAGTGATCAAAGTCGCTACTAGTAGTAGAAGTGCTAATCCTGGTCGAGTTAAGCGTTCTTGGTCGCGTCGGGGTGTATTTCGCTCTTTAGCAGCCTGAATATTAGGAACTAGCACAAAGAAAGGTTTGTCATTTAAACCTTCTTGAAAGATCAACACGAAGCGATCGCCAAATTGTGCTTCAATATTAGTCTTAATCTGCTGGTAGGCGTTGCTGGCTTTAGTTCGCAACTGACCCCGGCAAATTACGGCTTGTGGTCGATACTCAATATTTTGAACGTAATATACAGACCAAGGAAAACAATTTCGCAGTTGAGTTTCTTCTGTTGGCTCAATGGGACGCACTAGTGGTTCTGGGGTAGGCTGGATAATTGGCTGTGATTCTGAGGCTTGGGCTGGGACTTCAGTTTGTGTATCTCTTGGCACTCGCCGCCCCCCTAGAAACAATATCCAGTACAAAACTGTGCAGACAAATAACGACGAAACAATCAGCCCTGGTGGTGGAGGTTGTTTCGCCCCATATATCAGTGTCCATCCACTTAACAACAATGCTGGTGTCATTAAAACCAGCCACAACAACCATACTGGCGTTCGAGTGATGTGAGCGACACTGTGCTGCACCATTAGATAAGTAGCTAGCCCCAGTAGGAGGATAAACAGAAACCAAAATGCCATGTTATCTTCAGTAATTTTGACAAAACGCCCTACCAGTAGCTTCAGCACCATAGCATTAACTACGAGGCAGACCTCAAATCCCAATTTTTTCAGATGGTTACAGTTCAATTCTTCAGAATTTCTACACTGTAACCAGATTGTCCACAACTCCTCAGTTCCGGTTCTTTGATTATGTGCCCTTTACCTCAACAGCCAAGTCATACAACTAAGCCACCACGGGCTGTCTTTCCTCAAGAAATTCCTAGCGGAAGTTCCTTGCAATCGGACTTCGCACAAGATAGCATTTTTGCTTTCCCACCCAATCGGGACACATTAGGGGGAACCTCTTATTTTATTGTAAGAAATGAAGGCAATATCCTCATAGATTGCCCTGCCCTAGACCAAACAAATCAAGACTTTTTAGCGGCGCATGGAGGGGTGCGTTGGTTATTTCTCACCCATCGAGGTGCTATAGGCAAAACTGCTGAAATTCAGAAAGCCTTGGGTTGTGAAGTCCTGATGCAAGAACAAGAAGCTTATTTATTACCAGGCTTACCCGTAACTACCTTTAGTCAAGAATTTACTCTTGATGCGGCAGTCAAAATTATTTGGACACCAGGTCATTCTCCCGGTTCATCTTGCCTATACTACAGTAAGCTTGGAGGTATATTGTTTTCTGGTCGCCATTTGGTTCCTAATCAGAAGGGCGATGCAGTACCATTACGGATAACTAAAACCTTTCACTGGCCACGACAAATCAACAGTGTTCAGTTATTATTAGAACATTTTACACCAGAAACTCTCAGGTACATTTGTCCCGGAGCTAATACAGGTTTTCTTAGGGGCAAGCGTTTTATAGATCGAGCTTATCAACACCTCACCTCTCTGGATTTACCAGCTTTGCTGCGGATGCAGCCCCTTATTTAAAATAAAGACTTCTTCACGAGTATAAAAAACTTATCCTAATGCCCAATACCCAATAAAGTATGGTTCTTTTTGATACTGATGTAAAATATAATTTAAGGAAGATGCTGTCTGGGGAATTCTAGCGTTAGACAAGGAATTCTGGTAAAAATTTATGAGTGCAAAAGTTGATGCAACTGTAAGGATCGCTGGCTACCAAATTATAGAGCAACTTTATTCTGGTTCTCGGACTCAAGTGTATCGGGCAATACGAGAATGCGATCGCCAACCAGTTGTCATCAAGCTCTTAAAACGAGAATATCCAAGTTTTAGCGAATTAATCCAGTTTCGCAACCAATATGCGATCGCTAAAAACCTAGATATTCCCAGCATCATTAAACCTTACAGCCTAGAACCCCATCACAATGGCTATGCCCTAGTTATGGAAGACTTTGGTGGCATCTCCTTGCGACAATTTACCCAAAGACAACCACTGAGCTTAGAGGAATTCCTACCCATTGCCTTGCAACTGATAGACACTTTACACCAGTTGCATCAACAGCGCGTCATTCACAAAGATGTCAAGCCAGCTAATATCCTGATTCATCCTGACACCAGAACAATTAAGCTAATTGACTTCAGTATTGCCTCGCTGCTACCACGAGAAACCCAAGAAATCCAAAGTCCCAACGGACTGGAGGGAACCCTAGCGTATTTGTCGCCAGAGCAAACTGGACGGATGAACCGAGGCATTGACTACCGCAGCGACTTTTATTCATTGGGTGTAACTTTCTTTGAACTACTGAGTGGACAACTGCCTTTTACATCTCACGATCCGATGGAGTTGTTACATTGTCATATCGCCAAACAACCTGACTCTATCTGTAATCTCAACCCGGAAATCCCCTTGATGTTGGGAGAGATCATTTGCAAGCTGATGGCAAAGAATGCCGAAGACCGCTACCAGAGTGCTACGGGACTCAAATATGATTTAGTATTTTGCTTAGAACAATGGCAAAAAACAGGTAAACACACATGGTTTGATTTAGGACAGCACGATATCAGCGATCGCTTTCTCATCCCTGAAAAACTCTACGGACGGGAGCAGGAAATAGAAAGCTTACTGGAGGTATTTGGGCGGGTTGCCAATGGTGCAGTGGAACTGATGCTGGTGGCTGGCTTCTCTGGCATTGGTAAAACTGCCGTGGTGAATGAAGTGCATAAGGTTATCGTTCGCTGGAACGGCTACTTCATCAAAGGGAAGTATGATCAGTTCAACCGCAATATTCCCCTGTCTGCTTTTGTACAAGCTTTACGGGATTTGATGGGACAGTTGCTCACCCAAAGCGACACCCAGTTGGAACAGTGGCGAAACAAAATTCTGTCCGCAATCTCTGAGAGTGGACAGGTGATAATTGAAGTGATTCCAGAATTAGAACGAATTATTGGCACGCAACCGCCAGTACCAGAATTATCGGGAAGTGCTGCACAGAACCGCTTCAATCTGCTGTTTGTGAAATTTATTCAGGTATTTGCTACAAGAGAGCATCCGTTAGTAGTGTTCCTCGACGATTTGCATTGGGCAGATTTGGCATCTCTCAATTTGATGAGGCTGTTAATGGGTGAAACCTTAAAGGGTTATCTATTAATTATTGGCGCATACCGTGATAATGAAGTGTTTGCGGCTCATCCGTTAATGGTAGCCCTAGAAGAGATTGAGAAGGGAGTCACCGTCAGCACCATTACATTAGCTCCTTTGAGTCAAACAGATGTGAATCGTTTGATTGCCGATACATTGAGTTATTCAACAGAAGTTGCCCTGCCGTTAACCGAGCTAGTTTATCAAAAAGCCAAAGGTAATCCGTTTTTTACAACCCAGTTTCTCAAGGCATTACATGAAGATGGACGAATTACCTTTGATTGGGATATAGGTTTGTGGCAGTATGATTTGGCGCAAGTACCCAGACGCACGGCAGCTTGTCTTCAGACATCGCTTTCTTTAACGGATGATGTCGTTGAGTTTATGGCAATTCAACTACAAAAGTTGCCACTCGAAACTCAGGAAGTTCTGAAATTGGCAGCCTGTATCGGTAATCAATTTGATTTGGCGACATTGGCGATCGTTTTTGAACAGTCTCCAACCCAAACGGCAGAAGTTTTGTGGAAAGCGTTGCAAGAAGGGTTAGTTTTACCACATTGTGATGTCTATAAGTTTTATCAAGAGTCAGAAGAATCTTTTATTGCTTCTGACTTAGGGATTCTGGATTCTGGTTCCTGTGTTTACACATTTTTGCACGATCGCGTCCAACAAGCAGCATATTCTCTCATCCCAGAGGAGCAAAAACAGGCAACTCATCTAAAAATTGGCCAGTTACTCCTGAGTAATACCCCCGAAAGCAACCAGGAAGAACGCATTTTTGAAATTGTCGGTCAACTTAACGTTGCAGCTGAATTAATTACCCAACCCGCAGAACGTCAAGCATTAGCGCAATTTAACCTGATGGCAAGCCGCAAGGCCAAGGCAGCGATCGCTTACACTGCTGCCTGTAAATATGCCCAGGTGGGCATTGGGTTACTCGCCCAAAACAGTTGGCAGCATCAGTATGAGTTAACCCTAGCACTCTATCAAGTTGCCACAGAAGCTGCCTATCTGAGCGGTGATTTAGAGAAGATGGCAGCCAATGCCCATCTTGTCCTAAATCACGCCAAAACTCCATTAGATAAAATCAGCGTCTATGAGGTGAAAATTGAGGTATTCACTGCTCAGGGTTATTTTGCCGAAGCGATCGCAGCAGCACTTACCATTTTAAAGCAATTGGGAGTGGAACTACCTACAGAGCCTACCCAGGAAGATGTGGCAGTGGACTTGAGTACCGTCTTAGATGTAATTGGAGAGCGATTCCCTGCCGAGTTGCTCAACCTCAGCGATGCAAGGGATGCAAACATCCTGGCAGCAGCTCGAATTTTGACATCAGTAGCACCCTGCGCTTATCTGTCCCAGCCACAGTTGTATTTACTGGTGATTTTAAAAAAGGTTTATTTATCTGTCGTCTATGGTAATGAATCAACCTCGACCTTTAGCTATGCCTCTTATGGAATACTGATGTGCGGTGTATTCAAAAACGTCGAATTAGGTTATGAATTCGGTCAGTTAGCCCTCGACCTACTATCGCGCTATCATAATTCCGAATTGAAAGGGAAAACTTTATTATTAGTCTGTGTGTATACAAGGCATTGGAAAATGCCCCTGCGGGAGTTATTACAACCCTTGCAGACTGCCTATTGTAGTTGTTTAGATGTGGGCGATTTGGCTTTCGCAGGTTACTCTGCGTATAACTACGGTTTTTACTCCTATTTTTCAGGACAGAATTTAACACAGCTAGAGCCGGAAGTTGCTGGTTATTGTGAAGCGCTCAAGCACTTGAAGCAAAATCTAGCTCTGAACTATTCCCAATTGATTCGACAAATTTTGCTGAATTTAATGGGAGATGCGGATGATGTCGTAGTGTTGAGCGGTACAGCCTACAATGAACAGCATCAACTTCCATTACATGAAGCAGCAGGCGATCGCACCGGATTAGCATTGCTGTGGATTAACAAACTGGTTGTATCGTATTTGTTTTCCGAGTTTGAACAAGCCGTAGAACAAGCTAGGCAAGCGAGACAATATTTAGACGCTATTATTGCTTTTTTATATGTACCTATCTTTCATTTCTATGATTCTTTAGCTCAACTAGCATGGTTTGAGCAACTCTCAGCCCTAGAACAGCAGCAAATGAAAGAATGCATTACTGCCAACCAAGAAAAACTTAACTACTGGGCTACCCATGCACCAATGAATTTTCGACACAAATTTGATTTGGTGGAAGCCGAGCGTTATCGAGTCTTGGGCAATCGGGCAGAAGCAATTGAATGTTACGATCGCGCCATTATTGGAGCTAAAGAACAAGGCTATATTCAAGAAGAAGCACTAGCCAATGAATTAGCCGCCAAATTCTACCTAGACTGGGGCAAAGAGCAGATTGCTCAGTCATACATGACTCAAGCCTACTATGGTTATGCTCGTTGGGGTGCGAAAGCCAAAGTCGTCGATCTAGAAAAACGCTATCCCAAATTACTTTCCCCCATTCTTCAGCAAAGTCCTTCTCCTCTCTCAACTAACGAAACTATCTTTGCCTTGGGGAGTGTCACCTCCACCAGTTCTGCCAATTCCAGTAGTAGCAGCATTTCTGTTGCTCTAGATTTAGCTACCATTCTCAAAGCTTCTCAAACCCTATCTGGCGAAATCGAACTGGAAAAACTGCTTTCAGTATTGCTGCATATCGTCATTGAAAATGCTGGAGCAGATAAGTGTGTATTCATGCTTTTGGAATCAGGGCGTTTGCTAATTCAGGCGTTAGCACAGCTTTCTCTTGGTATCGTATCTGTAGAAAACAAAAAGGGAATTACTCATGTTGATTTTTACCCAAGATTGCTGAATCCACAACCCATTGAAGACTCTCAGGATGTGCCAGTTGGCTTAATTAATACCGTCAAACGCAGCTTAAAACCAACAGTAATTATTGATGCCACAATGCATCCTCAATTCATCAACGATCCTTATATTCAGCAACAGCAGCCCAAAAGCATCTTGTGCAGCCCGATATTACATCAGGGGAAGTTGCTGGGCATATTGTATCTGGAAAATAACCTAGCAGCTGGAGCCTTTACAAGCGATCGCGTCGAACTGCTGAACTTGCTTTGCGCTCAAGCGGCAATTTCTCTGGTGAATGCCCGACTTTATCGAAATTCCCAAAACTATGCTCAACAGTTGACGCAATCTCTAGCAAAATTACAGGCTAGTGAAATCCGCTTCCAAAATTTGGCGAATAATATTCCTGGGATGGTGTACCAATTCCGTTTGGCAGCCGACGGTTCAACTTCAACACCCTACGTTAGCTCTGGCTGTTTGGACTTGTATGGATTAGAGCCAGAGTTAGTGATGGCAGGGATACACAGCCTTTACGCTATGAATCATCCTGACGATCAACAAGCTATTGCAAAAGCGATCGCTTACTCTGCCCAAACTCTGACACCATTTGAGCAAGAATGGCGCATTATCCTACCTTCAGGAACCGTAAAATGGATTCAATCTGCGGCTCGGCCAGAGCGACAAGCCGATGGTGCAATCTTATGGGATGGGGTGGTAATTGATATTAGCGATGTCTACGACGAGCTTCGCTTACGCAAACAGGCCGAAGCATCTCTAGCCAAAGAACGAGAGTTCTTGAATGCCATTATTCAAAATATTACAGATGGGATTGTTGTTTGTGACCCTAATGGAAATTTGATCTTATTCAATAACGCAACTCGTGAGTTTCATGGCTTACCACTAGAATCATTACCACCAGAGCAATGGGCACAACACTTCGATCTCTATCAACCTGACGGTCAAACACCCCTATCAACAACAGAAATTCCTTTGTTTCGCGCCTTGCAAGGGGAAATAGTTGAAAATGCAGAAATTGTAATTGCGCCGAAGCATGGTTCTAAGAGAATTTTGTTAGCTAGCGGACAAGCGATCGTCGATTCTTTAGGCAACAAACTTGGCGCAGTAATTGTGATGCGAGATATTAGCGATCGCAAACAAGCAGAACTTACTTTACAGCAAAAATCACTTGATTTGCAACAAGCGCTAAATGATCTACAAAACGCCCAATTACAAATAGTCCAAAGTGAAAAGATGTCTGCACTGGGTAACTTAGTTGCTGGTGTCGCTCACGAAATGAATAATCCCCTCGGTTTTATTGCTGCCAGTCTCAAACAAGCTCAACCAACTGTTACTGATATTGTTAAACACTTGAAACTTTATCAAGAAAGCGTGCCTAATCCAAGTGATGAAATTCTCGATCATGCGGTCGAAATTGACTTAGATTATAGCTTAGAAGACTTGCCCAAGATGATTGATTCAATGTCTATGGCATGCGACAGGTTAAAAAAAATCAGCACCAGTTTAAGAACTTTCTCTCGTGCAGATCAAGATTACAAAGTGCCTTTCAATATCCACCAAGGCATTGATAGCACAATTTTAATTTTGAAACATCGTCTGAAAGCTAATGAACTACGCCCTGCTATTGAAGTTGTCACAAACTACGGTGATTTACCTCAAATTGAATGTTTTCCAGGGCAACTCAATCAGGTGTTTATGAATATTTTGGCAAATGCGATTGATGCTTTAGATGAGTTAACTATTGGGCGGAGTTTAGCAGAGATTCAAGAAATTACTAACCAAATTATAATTACAACCTCAGTCGAGAATCATCTAGTTAAAATTGCCATTGCAGATAATGGTAAGGGAATGAGTGAACAAGTTAAAGGAAAAATATTTGACCATTTATTTACTACAAAAATTGTTGGTAAAGGGACTGGATTGGGGTTGGCGATCGCTCGGCAAATTGTCGAAGAAACTCACGGTGGTAATCTGAGCTGCACTTCTATACTGGGGCAAGGGACAGAGTTTGTTATTACCTTACCAGTTAAAACTGTGACATTGGATTCATAACAATAAAAGAGTTTTGCTAGAGGTCTAATATACTCTCAAATTTCTTCACCATCAATACTAAGCTGTTACGCAAATAAGATTGCACATCAACTGGTGATGACTAATGACGGTCTACACGGAAAATATTGTAATATGTAGGCGCGTTAGCTTAACCATAGGTGTCAACTTAACGTGAAAGCCGAGTCTGATAAGCATTTCAAAAATTTTAGATGTACCACCTAGATTTTTGATCCCCCCTAACCCCCCTTAAAAAGGGGGGAACTAGAGTTTTTTGCCCCCTTTTTAAGGGGGTTGGGGGATCTAAAACTACGGTAAATTGAGTGTTTGAGCTTAAGTTGACACCAATGTAGCTTAACTACAGCCTACAAATCTTTCTGGGGAATATCTTCGTGAAACTCTATCATCAATTGCATGGTTTCCACAGCTAAATCACGTAAGTCTCGATTTAGAAATACAACACCTTGAGAACCAAACCAACGGTCAAAAATCGCAACATATTTGGGGTTATCGTTGACAAATCCTTGCATAAACTTGACGAGGGAATAGTTCACTGAATCGAGGAATTTAGAGTTATTCTCAGGAACCATACAAGCAATTCCTTCTCGTGAATAGGGACGAGGAGGTGCGATCGCAAAACTATCTTGATTTTTTGCTGTTTGTAACCATCCCTCTAAAAGAATACTATCGGATGCAAAAGCGTCAATTTTACCCTGTTCCAAAGCCGCAAATCCTTCTGCTCTAGTCTTAAAATATACAAGTTTGACTTGGGGTTGTATCTGCTTGATGGCTTGTTCATTGGTAGTTCCAGCCAGCACACCCACACGCTTGTTAATGAGAGATTCAGGCGAACCTAAATTGCTGTCCTTCTTAATTAAAATTTGCGTACCTGTGACACCATAGCTGATTGAAAAATCAACCTTTTTATCTCGCTCCCAAGTAAAACTACTCGCATCACAGATAATATCAACTTGTCGATTAATTATCTTGGGAATTCTTTCTGCTGGGGTAACTCCAACTAATTTAAGTTGAATTTTCTTGCCTAATTCTTTTTCTAACTGCTTCTGGATCAAAGTCAGCATATCCACAGAATAACCAATCAATTTTCCTTGACTGTCAGAATATGCAAAGGGTAAAGCATCTCTACTTGTACCTGCTGTTAATACTCCTGTTCGTGCTACTTTTTGCATCACAGTTTCTGCCCCTGCAACACCAGGTAGGGATGCTGATAATATCAAACCGAATATCGCACTATATATCTTCGACTTAGTAAAAGCAGGTAAACACGAGAGATTTATTTTAGTACTAACAAACATATTCAAATATTTGGGCATCCACAGTATCAAAGTAAAAAAATTATCTCTGTGAATTGCCAAGTAAGCAGTTCTAGAAATGATTCTTCACATTAGAGACTTAAAGGAAACCTTTGTGCTGGCAATTTACCTTGTATTAAAGGAGATTCCCTACCTACTCTTTTTTATCCTCATCTCCCAACATTTTCAGTAATTTTCTCGCAGCTAGAATACCTACAACTCCTGCGCCAACTATTTCCGCTGCTTGCACCACTTTTTTACCGACATCATGAGGGTCAAGGTGGTGATGGAAAATCTCTTCATCCACCCATTCCGTTGTTGCTTTAAAGTCGTGAATTGGTGTTGGCAATAGCGTTAAATAAGTGCCTTGACGGATTAAATGCCCAGATTCGCCTGCAACTTCAAAAACATTGAAAAGGTTAGCAGCAGCATCATTTATCCCCAATTTCAAAAGAGTTCCTCGGATGTTAACCTTAACAGGTTTGAGGTCTTCTCCTAGAGCGATCGCTTTCAAATTCTGGGCAATACTGGCTCCTTGCTGATAAGCCACTTGAGCCGTAGGCGGTAGCGAATTATCCTGAACTGCTGCACAATCACCACCGACAAAAACTTCTGGAAAATCGAGTAATTGTAAGGTGGGAGTAACTAAAAGGCGATCGCGACGATCTCGATGTTCTTTAGGAATTGGCAAATCTTTAATCAGTGGATGGGTAGAAGTGCCAGCAGTCCAAACTGTAGTATGTGTAGCTAATGTCTCAATTTGCTCGTTACGCTTATATTGAATTGAGTTGGAACCAATAGCAGTAGCTTCTGCTTCCACAATCATCTCTATTGGCACAGCACGTTTGTTCAATTCCCGTTCGGCAATTTCACGCAATGGGTTATTTATATCGCCATCAAGGATTTCTTTACCATGATTGAGTAGTACTACACGAATTTCACTTGAATCTCCTCCCAAAGCGCTATACCAATGTGGGAGAAAATCAGCTAGAGTAGCTGCCATTTCTACACCACTTGCACCACCACCAACAATGACTACTGTTAGTAGTTTTCGGCGTTGTTCTAAATCTTCAGTTTGGACGGCTTTGTGCAAACAATCACGTAAATGACGGTCAAGAGCGATCGCATCTGCTTGCGTCCAGAAAGGAAAGGCATTAACATTAGCACCTTCAACTTGATGATAGCCAGTAACGCTGCCCAAGGCTAATACTAAGTTGCTGTAATTATAGGAGTTTCCCGATACTAATTTGACTTCCCGTTGATGCAAGTCTATCGATTGCACTGTATCTTGCACAAAGATGACACCACTACCTTTAAGTAGTTCCGAAAAACGTGGGACTACCTGAAAGGTATCCATCTCGCCATCGAAATATTCATATAGTAGCGGCTTAAAGCAAAAGCGCTCGTCTTTATCAATCAAGATAACAGAACGAGGATAATGTTCGTGAGCTAAATGTAAGGCTGTAAATAGCCCTGAAAAACCACCGCCGACAATCACAGTTTGATAAACTGGGCTGTTCATAAAATCCCTCACAAATGTTGTTAAATCAGATAATGAAAGCTTTGCTAGATGAATAAAAACAAAGCTATCAAAATAGCGCTGAGGAACACAGCAAATGCAATAGCATATTCAACTCTCTGACTAAAAAATCCGACAGCAGCAATCAGAGCGATCGCTAGCCCAATAATGCCAGCGTATTGCTCTTTTTGTAATCCGCGTGCAATTAATGGATCTTGACTTGGTGCTGGAGTTTCTTGAATTGTTTTTAGGGTACGTTCGGAGGCTGGTATTTCTTGTAAGAATAGATTCATCACATTACTCCTTAAAATACTGGAATTTATGAATTTTTTTATGCCCGCCAAAGGTAGAGAAGCGAGAAAAGAAAGACCCAAACTACATCAACAAAGTGCCAAAAAAGAGTAGTCGCACTTGTCCCGAAGTGAGTTTTATTATAGTTGCCTGGGATGAATGAACGAATCAGCATAATTATCTGAAGCACAACACCAGCCAGGACGTGTAGACCGTGGAAGCCTGTTAGTAAGTAAAATGTCGAACCAACTAATCCTGTAGTAATCTTGAAATCGAGATTTTTCCACTCAATTAACAGACCAACTAAGAAGTAACTTCCCATTGCGATCGTTATTAACCATAGCCAACGAAATTTTGTGAGTTGATTACGCTTGAGGGCATTTTCTGCTGGTTGAATGACAAAGCTACTAGAAAGTAATACTACCGTATTAATAATCACGAGTGTAGACAATTCCGGTCCCGAAATACCAGGCGGTAGCCAGTTTTTACTATTCAGTCGTAGAGCAACATAAGTAAAGATAAAACTCAAAAAAATGATGCTTTCTGACAGCAGGAATACGGTGAATCCGAACATTCCTTTACCATGATGATCTTCATGACTGCCACCACCACTTGGTAGGAAGCGCTGTAACCAATTTGGTAAGCGTCGCCGCCACAAATCAAAACGGATTGGACTTTCATCTATATGAGTACGACGCATAATTCGTAATACTCGCCAAAGGCGAGAAGCAAGCTACGTAATTCGTAATTCGTAATTAAAATCAGTCTAATTTCTTACTCCATGTTGTTAGAATTTTCGATTACTGAGTACTTTGGATTGCCGTAGTCATAAGGAGGTCTTGTGACAATTGGAATCTCTTCAAAGTTATCTCGCGGAGGTGGTGAAGAGGTTGTCCATTCCAATCCAGTAGTGTGCCAAGGATTATCAACTGCCCTCGGCCCGTAAAGCCAAGAGCCTACTATGTTAGCAATGAAAGGCAGTGTGGATGCTCCTAGTAAAAATGAAGCCAAACTAGCGATGACGTTCCATCCTTGATACTGTGGTTCGTAGGAAGAAACTCGGCGTAGCATCCCTTGTAAACCTAATGGGTGCATGGAGAAGAAGGTGATATTGGCAGGTATAAAGGTTAGCCAAAAATGTAATTTGCCCCAACCCTCGGCATACATTCTTCCAGTTATTTTGGGAAACCAGTAGTAAATTGCCGCGAAGATTGCCATTGTAATCGTGTTAAAAACGATGTAATGGAAGTGTCCCACAACAAAGTAGGTGTTATTAACATGGATATCAAAGGGCGTGGCAGCAAGCATTACACCAGTAACACCGCCAAAAATAAACATGGCTGCACCTCCCATTGCAAACAGCATTGGTGTCTCTAGATGTAGCTTGCTTCTCCAGATGGTGGCAGTCCAAGCGAAGGCTTTAATACCGGTGGGTATGGCAACTAACATTGAGGTAGCCATGAAGGTCATCCGCATCCAACCGGGGGTTGCACTGGTGAACATGTGATGTGCCCAAACGAAGATGCTGATAAAAGCAATACCCAAGGTTGCGATCGCCACTGACCGATAACCAAATAGGGGATTGCGAGAAAATGCAGGCAGCACCTCAGCAAAAATACCGAAGGCTGGTAGTGCCATGATATAAACTGCTGGGTGAGAGTAGAACCAAAATAGATGTTGATAAATGATCGGATCGCCATTCCCATCCGGTTTAAAAAATTGTGTACCAAAGGATAGGTCAAACAACAGCAGTACCAATGCACCCGTCAAGGCAGGTAAATTAATCAGTTGCAATAACTGGGCACTGAGAACCGACCAAACAAACACAGGCATCCGAAAAAATGTCATCCCTGGGGCCCGCATCCAAAAGATGGTTGTCACAAAGTTGACAGCCCCCATGATTGAAGAGATGCCTATCAAAACTAAACTGACTATCCATAAAAATTCACCGTTAATCAGTTCACCGCCTGGGATTTGCAGACTAATTGGTGGATAAGACCACCAGCCAGATTGTGCAGTCCCATTTGGCAGGAAGAAGCTAGATAGTAGTAAAAGACCTGCGGGTGGCAAAATCCAAAAAGAGATGGCGTTGAGCAGGGGAAAAGCCATGTCCCGCGCTCCAATCATTAACGGTACTAAATAGTTAGAAAGCCCTGCATTGAAGGGAATAATCCACAGGAAAATCATGATTGTCCCGTGCATGGTGAACAAACCGTTATAAAGCGGGCGATCGACCAGATTCGATTCTGGGGTGAGCAACTCAGCCCGGATCAACATCGCCAACAGCCCGCCAATCAGGAAGAAAATGAAGGTCATCACCATGTACTGAATTCCAATCACCTTATGATCGGTGTTGAAACTGAAATATTCCCGCCAATTATTACCCTCTTGGTTCTGATAATTTTTCGATTCTCGATCCCCGGTAATATCTTGACTAAAATCATGTGTCATTATTTTGCTTCCTTTTATTGGCAATGCCAGGTTGAGCAGGTGTGACGGTATACCAGCCGCTATTAAACAATGTTTTTGGTGGTTGGATATTTTCGGCAACTGCCTGATTTACAGGGGTTTGTTCGCTATTAGCAGTTTGCGTGAGCCACTGATTATATTGATTGAGGGATTCAACGTATACATCCGTTTCCATTAAGGCAAAGTAAGTACCGCTAAATTGAGAATCTTTCAGCCGATATTTGCCTGCACGAATGGGCGTTAGCACAATATCAATGTCGCGTCCTGGAATAATATCCTGCTTTAAGCGAAACTCAGGGACGTAGAAACCGTGGATTACATCCTGCGCTTGCAGATTTAAGCGAGTGCTTTGATTAATAGGTAGATGCAGTTGATTGCTAGTAACATTATTTGGATAACGAAAAGACCAATCCCACTGCTTAACGAAAACATCAATAGTTTCAGATGCAGGTTTAGGGACATCGCTGATGGTTGCGGCAGAGGCAGATTCTATAGGTGTATGCAAATGCACAATTTGCTTTAGACCTAAAATATTTAACTGCTGATAAATATTGAAGCTTTGAAAGGCAATCCACACTACTAACAAAGTCGGGGTTGCTGTCCACAATATTTCTAGCCTCGTATCACCTCTAGAGGGGTGTCCCTCGGTGTAGTCTTCTGGAGGGGCGCGATGGAATGCGATCGCATACACCATAACGCCAACTAGCCCAAGTAAGATAAATGCTCCAATTGAAACTAAGAAGCTAAATAAATCATCTACCCGTTGTGCTTCTGCTGTAGCTTGGGGAGGCATCCAAGAAAACGCTTGTTGCCCAATCCACCGACTGACGACGAGCAACACTGCTACATAAACCGCTATTAATACATATTCAAAAACACTAAACATAAAATTTAATAAATTCTCGTTTAATTATTTGGTGTCAACATTTTTAGAAATCGTATTAGCAGCAGTAACATGAATCCCAAATTCTTCTCCCAATTGCGCCCCCAATGTTCCGTGGACGAATAATATGCCTAGCATCGCAATCCCTGCTAACAAGTAACTCCACTGCACCTGTCTGGAAGCATCCTTACGCCAGCGATAGCGTTGCCAACCTCTCCATACAGTCATAGTGACAATAATCGCCAACAGCAAAACGCCACCCAAACCATGTAAAAGCATCGTCCAAGCAGGACTCAACCCCCAAGCACTCTTTTGATCTACTGGTGGATTTGCCAAAAGTAGCTCAAAAAAACCAGCCGCAACCGTGAAAAATGTAATAGCTGCTGCTGCTATGAGGTTGTACCAGCCGACATCAAAAAAGCTAGAACGGATGGCGGCCAATCCCAGAAATTTGAAAATTGGTTTTTCTAAAGAAAACAACACTCCTGCTATGTCAAAAATGATGGCAATGATGAACAAACCCAGCGTTAGATGCACCAACTGGGGATGTAAAGGAATCTCGTAGGGTAATCCGTTAGCACCCAGCCGCAATCTCAACTGCTCAATCAGTTGTGGGTTCATGGTGAAACTCCCTGTTTCAAAGCTTGAACTACAGGCTCAACGTGCAACCCATACACCCAAAACAGTTTACTCCCCAAATACACTTGCAAAAATACTAGGCAGACTAACAATGTTGCAACCCCCAGATAAGCTGGTGGTACTTTTCGGGGGCTGCGGTTGCGAATCACAAAACGCCAAGCTGCGATCGCGGCAACCATCGCCGCTAATGACCAACCCAAGACGGTATGATAATTCAGCGTTGACTGGGCTGCTTTCTGGGCTTGTGCTAGTCCGGCTTCAAACTGGCCAAAGATAATTGCGATGAAAATTGCGATCGCAGCAACAAACATATTCCAAAAACTCACCTCAAATAAACGCACGTTGCGGGTGAAATAGCCTAGAACATCACACACGAAGGAAAAAAGCACCATTGCAATCACAAAGTGAACGATAATTGGGTGCAAAGGATCGGGGTATGGTAAATTTTGGCTATTCAGAGACAGAGCAGGCATCGCTTTTTCCTTATAAGTCTAAGTATTTAGATAGATGCTATCCGCCTAACGCATCATTCATATTGTCAAGAATGCTAGTGCTAAAGCCGCATATCAAGTAATTAAAAAAAATTCAAAAAACGTGATACATTTAAAATTTTAAAACATATTTTAAAATCAGAATTTTCTCGTATCTACTGTTTTTTAGTAATTATTTATTTAAACATAAAAACTAATCACAATAGCTAGACTTTTCGTCTATTTAGTATACCAATCGATATCAACTCAAACTGATAAACTAGCTTTCTCTGAATATACCATAAATTATTGTTCAGATTGAAATAGCCTTAAAATCTATAACTTAACAAATCTTAGAAAGAAAGACATAGTATTGTCATAAGAATGACAAACAATTAAAATATTGGTCAGTAAAAGAATATACTTTTCTCTTTCTCTGGATAGATTAGTAAAATACTAAGTTCTCTTAAAATACTAAAAGATTTTGTTAGTCTCATCGATATTTTAACGATTTGATAATCTAAATTTGCTCAGGCAATACTACACAAAGCAAGCAAAATTATCATATTATGCAAGCCTTCAGCCACTTACAAAGAATACACGTTTGAAAAGTATTGAAAGCATTATGAGCTATTCCCCTTACCTGCTTAAAGGTCAAAAAGCACTGGTGACAGGTGCTAGTTCTGGGATTGGTGAAGCCATTGCTCGCAATTTTGCTGCATCAGGTGCAGCAGTAGCCATCAACTACCATTCTGAAGCTGAATCAGCCCACAAAATTGTTGATGATATCAAAGCTAATAATGGAGAAGCATTCGCTATTCAAGCCGATGTCAGCAAAGAAGACCAAGTAAAAGCGATGTTTAGCAAAACGCTTCAAGAATTTGGCACTATTGATATTTTAGTAAGTAATGCTGGCATTCAAAAAGATTCAGCATTTATCGATATGACCATTGAGCAATGGAATGCAGTTATTGGGATAAATCTGACGGGACAATTCTTGTGTGCTAGGGAAGCTGCAAAGGAATTCTTGCGTCGAGGTGTGAAGCCTAATATTTCTTGTGCAGCAGGTAAAATTATTTGCATGAGTTCCGTGCATGAAGTAATCCCTTGGGCTGGTCATGTTAATTATGCTACTAGCAAGGGTGGTATTAATATGATGATGAAAAGTATTGCCCAAGAACTTGCCCCCCATAAAATTCGCGTTAATAGTATTGCTCCTGGTGCTATCAAAACCCCAATTAACAAATCAGCTTGGGATACTCCCGAAGCAGAAGCAAAGTTACTAAAACTGATCCCGGCAAAACGTGTAGGAAATGTTGATGATATTGCCAAAGCAGCAGTTTGGTTAGCCTCTGATGACTCTGATTATGTTAACGGTACAACACTATTTATTGATGGCGGCATGACCTTGTATCCAGGATTTACGGAAAATGGTTAAAGGCAAGAGGCAATAGGAAATAAGGCTTTTTGAGTTGTAGGGGGTTTTTTCACGCAATCAAATATGAGTCTCATAGTAAAGCTATCTTATACCTTCTGATAGTTTACTTTTAACTGTCAGACACGAGATTGTATGTGGGATGCACGATGCACCTAAGTTTCTGGATAGCTCTTATTTACGCTCATGGCAACTGATTCATCTAAAAAAACAATCTTTGCAGCGATAGGGTCTAACTTAGCGATCGCAATTACTAAATTTATAGCCGCCTCCATTACTGGCAGTTCCGCCATGATTTCTGAGGGAATTCATTCAGTTGTAGATACAGGCGACCAACTTGTACTTTTGCTAGGACTGCACAGAAGCCAAAAACCAGCAGATGATAGCCATCCCTTTGGATATGGTCAAGAACTTTATTTCTGGACTTTTATCGTTGCTATCCTGATCTTTGCAATTGGTGGTGGGATGTCAATTTATGAAGGAATTACTCATTTAATTAACCCCAGCCCTTTAGAAGATCCAATATGGAATTATATTGTATTGAGTATCGCAATAATATTGGAAGGCTTTTCTTGGACTGTAGCTTTAAAAGAATTTTTGCCGACCAAGGGTAAGGAAAATTTTTGGCAAGCAATCAAAAATAGTAAAGACCCAACAGTATTTACAATATTATTTGAGGATACTGCCGCAATTTTAGGCTTAATTGTGGCTTTGATCGGAATTTTTTTAGGACATTTATTTAATAATGTTTATTTTGATGGTATTGCCTCTATTATTATTGGTATTATCTTGTCTATAGTAGCAGTCTTACTAGCTAGAGAAAGTAAAGGATTATTAGTTGGTGAAAGTGCTAATCCTCAAACTATAGCCAATATCCGTTCTTTATCAAAAACAGAACCAGGGGTACAAGAAGTTATTCGGGTACTAACAATGCAACTTGCTCCACAAGAAGTATTACTCAACTTGGAAATCCAGTTTTCTAAAAATCTCACAGGCGAAGAAATAGCATTAACTGTAGAACGTTTATAAATAAAAATTCGCCGAAAGCATCCAGAAATAAAACAAATTTTTATTGAAGCAAAGTCTTTAGCTGCTACTCGCAAATATTCTCAACCTTTCAATTGAAGGAGAATTTTGTTTCGATAAATATCAACTACAGCATTTCCAAATAGCACTCAAAGCTTATCGGCACAATCAATTATGGTAAAGATTATTGGTCAAGCACAGGCTTTTGGTTCACCAGGTATCGAGCCTCGATGGACTCATGCCAATAAAGATGCAGTCGGAACAGCTTATTTTACCTCTAGTCGGGTTTGGTTTACTGTTTGCAACGGTGTTGTGACAGAAGTCTACCACCCCACAGTAGACAGACCCCAAATTCGAGATTTGCAATATCTAATTTCTGATGGCAAAAGCTTTTTCCATGACGAGAAACGGCATCTGGAATCAAAAGTTGAACAGATGTGGACTCATGGTTTAGGATACCGCGTCACTAATTCTGATCCACAAGGGCGTTATGCTGCGATCAAAGAAGTGATTGCTGACCCCCATTTCTCCTGTATTTTACAACATACAAAGTTAATAGGAGAGAGCGAGTTTATCTCGCAACTCCAGCTATACGCTTTGTGTGCGCCACATTTGGAAGTTGGCGGCAGAGGTAACAATGGTTACGTCATAGAAGTTGCTGGACATCGGATTCTAACGGCCGAGAAAGCAGGAAGATGGATGGTGCTAGGTGCAACGGTTCCCTTTGCCCGTCTTTCATGTGGTTATGTTGGTCAAAGTGATGGGTGGACAGATTTAGCTGATAATTTCCAGATGGATTGGGAGTTTGACAGTGCTTTGGATGGCAACATTGCTTTGACTGGACAACTAAATCTAAATGAGAGTCACGAGTTCACTTTGGGACTAGCATTTGGTACAACTCTGCACAATGCAATTTCCACACTGTTTCAGTCGCTAAATATTCCTTTTCAACAGCAGAAGCAACATTATATCGAACAGTGGAAGCGATGTCTAACGACAAGCCGCTTTGCATCTACGCGCCAGGGCATCAAACCATTAGAAAATATTTCATTCGATGATGGTAACTTGTATCACCACAGCATTAGTCTGCTTTTGGCCCATGAAGACAAAACTTATCCAGGTGCTTTAATTGCTTCCCTAGCAATTCCTTGGGGTGAAGCCAAAGACGACCAAGACCAAGGGGGATATCACCTTGTCTGGACGCGGGATATGGTTAGCAGTGTATCAGGTTTATTGGCTGCTGGGGAAACTGAAACAGCAGTGCGATCGCTAATCTATCTGGCCACGAGTCAGCAGGAAGACGGCGGTTTTGCCCAAAATTTCTGGGTTAATGGGGAACCTTACTGGAAGGGTATTCAACTAGATGAAGTGGGATTTCCTATTCTACTAGCATGGCTACTGCACCAACAAAAAATACCACTGAACTTTGATATTTATCCCATGATTTTACGGGCAGCAGGTTATTTAATTCGTCATGGCCCGGCTACCCAACAAGAACGCTGGGAAGAAAACAGCGGCTATTCACCTTCTACACTGGCATCTAATATTGCCGCTTTAATCTGCGCTGCTAAATTTGTTCGTGAACGTGGGGATGAAGTAACAGCACAATTTATCGAAGAATACGCCGATTTTTTAGAATGTCACGTTGAAGCTTGGACAGTTACTACCGAAGGCACTCTTGTTCCTGGCATCAATCGGCATTACATCCGCATTACTCCTACAGATATTAATAATCCTCAACCCAACGAAAATCCTAATCAGGGAACTATTTTGATTAGCAGTCAACCTCCTGGTGAACCAGCAGAATTTCCTGCGAAAGAAATTGTGGATGCAGGCTTTTTGCAACTAGTACGCTATGGAATTCGTAAACCTGATGATCCGATTATTGTTGATTCTGTCAAAGTAATTGATGCAGTCTTGAAAGTAGATACACCCGTTGGGCCTTGTTGGCATCGTTACAACCACGATGGCTATGGACAGCAAGAAGATGGCAGTCCTTACACTGGTTGGGGTAAGGGACGCGCTTGGCCTCTCTTGACAGGAGAGAGGGGACATTATGAACTAGCTGTTGGTGGTGATGTCAAAACATATATCAAGGCAATGGAAGGATTTGCTTCAAACACTTGTTTGCTACCAGAACAGGTTTGGGATGAAGGAGATAGACCTGAAAGCCATCTATATTTAGGAAAACCAACAGGTTCCGCCATGCCTTTAATGTGGGCGCACGCAGAGTATATCAAGCTGGTACGCTCAAATCATGACAATCAGGTGTTTGATTTTATTCCAGAGGTGGCGAATCGCTATTTAGGCGAAAGACAAGAGTGTAAATTATTGGAAATGTGGAAGTTTAACCGTCAAATAGACAAAGTTAAAAAAGGTTATACATTGCGAATTCACGCTTTAGCTTCTTTTCGGTTGCATTGGTCGCAGGATAATTGGCAAACCGTAAAAGATACGCCTTCTACTTTCACAAAATTAGGAGTGGACTTTGTAGATATCTCTGTTTCAAATAACCAACAACAGCCAATAAACTTTACCTTTTTCTGGATTGAAAGCAGCAAATGGGAACAGCATAATTATACAGTTTTAGTTGAGTAATTAGTCTTTCCAGAAAACATAATTATTATATGGCTAATATTTAATTTTTTAAAAATACCTCCTTCGTACAACTCAAAAAGCCTTTTTGCCTATTGCCTATTGCCTTCCCACGAATTAACTTAAACAATCAAAGCGGAAATTCTAGAAAACTTTCCTCAACGATCTAAAATTTTATGATCAGCCAATTTTCTCGTCGCGTAATCAATGTAGTATCTCTAGTGTGGTCTAATGACTCATCTTATCGGTAAAAAAACTGTTTGGCAGAAATTAGCTTTAAGAATTTTTAGTATGGCATTGCTGCCTACACTAACTACTTATCCCGCTTTCGGTGCAGAGCGCCTAAAATTTAGTTATGGTGTTTTAGAAAGGTCTATCCCCATTAGTTCGCTTGAAAACTATGCTAAAACAGGCAATGTAGATGATGATTTTGCTGGATATAGTAAGTATGTAGACAAAAAACAACTAACTCAACTGCGGAAAGTTTTACTAACTCGCATTCCCTTAAATGAAGTAGAAATTTCGCAGTTCCTTTATACACCAATTGGTGAGCGATTATTACAAAGATTGGGGAAAATTATTCAGACAGAATCTAGATTGTCAGGCTTTTATGCAATTCGCTCGGCACTAATTTTATCAGCCGCAGATCAAAAAGATTTTACTCTTTTAAATATATTACGCAAGTTTCCTGCAAGCTCAATTTCAATTAACTTAAACCAGACTTTAGAAATAGCAGAGACATTACAAGATTTAGTAAATCAAACTCAAAATGCAGTAGCACTTATTAACGAAGAATCTCAACAAAATGTAATTACTGTTTCTAAGCTTGATTCTATTACCTTGATGGACTTAGGAAAAACCGGAAGTTTTCGTTTCTTAAAGCAAACCATTACTCTTAATGACCTTACACGTAATAGAAGATTCTTAGCTGATATTTACCTCCCAGTTGCTCCAACTCCTCGGAAGATAATTGTTATTTCGCATGGACTTGGTTCTGACAGAACAAGTTTTGCATATCTAGCTGAACATCTCGCTTCTTATGGTTTTGTGGTTGCGGTTCCAGAACATCCGGGTAGTGATTCAAAACAACTACAAGCATTATTAAAAGGTACAACAAATCAAGTTACTAATCCTAGAGAACTTGTTGACAGACCTTTAGATATTAAATATTTACTAGATGAACTCACTAGGTTATCTAAGTCTAATCCAACCTTTCAAGGACGTTTAAATTTAGATCAAGTTGGTGTAATAGGGCAATCATTCGGTGGATATACAGCGTTAGCATTAGCCGGTGCAAAGATCAATTTTGAGCAATTAAAAGCTGACTGTTCAGCTTTGGAAGATACGTTAAATGTTTCGCTATTACTTCAATGCTTGGGTGTTAATTTACCAAATTTCCAATATAATTTATCGGATACAAGAATAAAAGCAGCAATTGTCATTAATCCAGTTGGTAGCAGTATTTTTGGTCAAGCTAGTCTTAGCCAAATCAAAATTCCTGTGATGATTATATCTGGCAGTTCTGATACTGTTGCTCCGGCTTTGTTAGAACAAATTCAGCCTTTTACTTGGTTAACAACTTCAAATAAGTATTTAACGCTGATCAATGGGGGGACACACTTTTCTACGATTGCCGAATCACCTAATGCAACTATTCCTATTCCTATACAAGCAGTCGGTTCAAGTCCAGCCTTGGCACGTCGCTATGTTAAAGCTTTAAGTGTTCCTTTCTTTGAAACGTATATTGCTGGACAGCCAAGTTACCTTCCATACTTGAGTACAGAATATGTTAATAAAATTAGTCAGCAACCACTACCGTTAAGTCTAATTACATCTCTGACATCTGAAGAACTAAAACAATATAAATAACCTCTAATCAAGATGAAGCAAACGTGCTTTGTGCATCTACATTTTTGGGTTATTTATTTTTTTTACTCCCTAATGCAATAATTTCTTCAAAGCAGAAGTAGTCTACGAGATTGGTTAGTGCCACGATCAGATGAGCGTGTTGCTCAGGAATTTGCTTAATCAGCATAAGAATTTCTTTAGCATTTATTCGAAGCGCTGCCTGATGCAATTGCTCAATCCAGTCGCTAGGCATAACGCTTAAATCTGCAACCGTTAATTTCGGTGTGATGAATGAAGCGTTAGAAGGCCAAGATGCTTTTTCCTGATTTTCTCGTTCATCAGCATAAACATAACGAACACCCAAATATTCAGCCATCTTTTCAAAAATTACGGTCGTCCGAAATGGCTTACGCACAAAGTCATCAAAACCTACAGACAGCGCTGTTAAGCGGTCTTCCTCAAATGCGCTTCCGGTCAACGCAATGATAATTGGGGTTTGAGCGCCTGCTGCTTTAATATGTTTGGTTGCCTCAAATCCGTTCATAATTGGCATCCGTAAATCCATCCAAATGAGGTGAGGCGACCAATTTTGCCAAAGTTCGATCGCAGCTTGACCATTTACCGCTTCCCGTACCTCAAAGCCAACGGGTGTTAATAACTCAATTAGAAGCTGCCGATTTTCTAGTTTATCCTCAACAATCAGAATGCGATAGCTGGGTTGTCCCTTTTCTAAACCAATAACTTGCCGACTTGGTGCAGGCGTTGGCAAGGTATCCATAATTACTGCACGAGTTCGGATATCAAAGGTAAAAATTGAGCCTTTTCCTAGCGTGCTATTTACCCTGATATCTCCGCCCATGAGCCGCACAAATCGCTGGCTGATGGGTAATCCAAGTCCAGTCCCTTCTTGAGCTTTTTGTCCCGCCTCTGTTTGGACAAATGGCTCAAATAGACGATTAAAGTCAGAATCAGCAATACCGCAACCTGTATCTTCGACGCTGAAGTTCAGGGTAATGGGTTCATCTGGTGTGATGTTTTGGTGAGGAGTTTCTACCCGCAAGGTTACTTGACCGAACCGTGTAAATTTAATTGCGTTTCCTAATAGATTAACTAGAACTTGGCGTAATTTACTCTCATCGGCACAGATGTATTGCGGGATGGTTGGCGATCGCTCCAAAATGAGTTTTAATCCTCTCGATTGGGCTTTCAATGCAAACATCTGTTGCAGGCGATCCAAAAGCCCGTAGAGGTCAAAATTTGTTTCGCTGAGGATAACTCGACCTGCTTCAATTTTGGACATTTCCAATACATCATTGATTAAGGTCAGTAAGTCTTCGCCACTGCGGTTGATCGTGTCAAGATATTCCTGTTGCTGTGAGTTGAGCGATCGATTTCGCAGCAGCAGTTGGGTAAAGCCAAGGATGATGTTAAGAGGAGTCCGCAGTTCATGACTCATATTAGAGAGAAACTGGCTTTTGGCGAGGTTGGCAGCATCTGCGGTTTCTTTGGCTTGCTTGAGCGCGGCTTCGGTTTTTTTCAGCTTGGTGATATCACGAGCCACCCAAAGTACTGTATTGTCAGTTAATGGCGAAACACTAGCTAAAAACCAAGTTTCTCGATTCTTGTTTGATAAGTGGTATTCAACAAAAACATTTTTGCGACTTCCATCTGGGTTTCTGGGTTCTTCTCTCAGATGCAACGCTTGCTGAATGGCATCAAGTATTAAATTGGCGATTTCTTTTGGTAAAACTTCATCAACTTTTTTGCCAATGCGATCCATATCAGGCTTATAAGCGAAGGATTGTGTTAGCACATACTTTGTTTGCACATACTTTTGGTAACGTCCCTCTGCATCAAAAACCACTACCATATCAGTCATAGCAGCGAACATTAACCGGAGTTCTGCTTCGGATGTTTTTAGTGCTGCTTCTACTTTTCGGCGACTCTTTTGGGCAGCTTCGCTAACGCGAATTTCCCTCTGAAGTTGGGCATTTTTCTCACCGAGTTCTATGGTGCGTTGCGTGACTCGGCTTTCTAATTCTTCGTTGGTTCGTGCTAGGGCTAAAAAGGATTCACGCAACTGATGGGCCATAAGGTTAAAAGACTCCGCCAAAGAGTTTAGCTCGGTTGTACTGTTCACAGAAACCTTTTGGTCTAAGTTCCCGGCGGCGATCGCTTTGGCTGTACTTCCCAGTCGGAGAATTGGCTGTGTAATCCAGCCGGCTGTCAGAATGCCCAATCCAGTTGCAAGTGCAAAGGCACATAGACAAAGTAAAATTGTGGAACGGGTATTCGCATTAATTTGATCCATGAAATCCCGTTCTGGGACAACTACAACGATTAGCCAGTCCAATCCCTGCTGCTTCATCGGTACAATTTGTAAAAATTGCCGTTGACCCTCAATGTCAAAATCTAGTTGTTGTTTTTCGGTAATCTGGGTTAAGTCTACAAAGTGTTGCTGCAAAAAATCAGCAGTACGTCGCGTCAAAATATCACTACTGGCGATCGCCTGAACTCGAACCGGATTCTGATCTATGATTGGGGCTGTCGGATTTGCAATTACGTAGGGTTGTTGAGTGGCAGAACTCCCAACCAATAATCCTGTTTGGCGTTCTAGGATGAAAGTTTCACCCGTTCGCCCGATTTTGAGACTCCGCAGATATTGACTAATCCCAGTCAGTGAAAAATCGACAGCAGTAACGCCGAGCAGATTGCCGCCATCATCATAGATCGGCAAGCTGGCATTTAGCACATATTTGGGTGTGGCAAACAGTTTATAAATTCCACCCCAGCTAGGTGTCTTAGACTTAACTGCCGATTTATACCACGGACGAGTCCGAGGATCGTAATTAGGCTTGGATCTTAATAATTTAGTGTAATGTCCCGGTTGGTCTGCGGCGTAAATCCGAATTTCATTCCCAGTGGACTTACCTGAAAGTTTCACCTCAAACTGACCATCATCCGCCCTTTGAACTGCAACATGTTCACCATATTCTGACCCAAAGTAAACTGCTGTCACTGTGTCAAAGGTCTTCAGTTGATACCAAAGGTGTTGTTCTAATGTTAATAATTTTTGGATATTAAGTTCACCCAGCTTAATGGCATTAGCATTTAGTTGATTGATTTTATGAGGCGTTTCAACATATACCTTTAGGTACTGCTGGATTCGAGCTGTGATTTCATTTCGGAGTTGGATTGCAACTTCATTAACTGCTCGTTGCCCATTATGTATTGATAGCCACCCAGTTAGCCCTACGGCTAGAGAAATTTGCAGTACAAACGGCACTACAAGAATGTGGCGCAACTGCACATTTTTAGTAAGCTTTGAAAGTTGAAGGGTGAAAGAAGGCATATCCGAATTCCTGAAATTAAACAGCAATGTTGGGGTAATAATATTTACACAGAAGCCTCTTGATTTTGATGAATTCTATTTGGCATAATTATAGAAGATTAACTCTCTCAGATGATATTACCCTTTTGGGTAATATTGAAAACTAATACATCATCCTATTCTGTGAGAGTTTGAATTTATCTTTTTCTTAAAAAGTTCAGAATCCTCTAAGTCCTTCTCCTTTAAGAAACGCTACATATAGCTTGCTTGTACCGAGCTAACTCTGGTACGCTGCCCTAGCTACTCAATCTTGAAAAATCAAGCTAAAAAACGGATAATAATAAGGTTATAACTTGATTTAAAATTGTGAGAAAATTATGTAAAGTAATTAAAATAGAAAATTTTTACGTACTCAATTTCTTTTTAATTACTGCCAATAAAAATAACTTAAGTAGGTAAACGGATATAAAAAAATAATATAAATAAATGTAAATTTATCAGTGCCTTGGAAATTGCCAATATCATCAATAGATTTGTTGCATAGATGGAATTTATTATCACTTATAATCCATAATTTATTTACATTAAGTTACCACTAGCTTGATAATTAACGACTCTCTTAGCCCTTTGAGAAGTATGGAATTAAGCCAATCATCCAAGGGAGATATTCTCATAGTTGATGACACTCTAGATAATCTTCGCCTCCTATCAGCAATGCTTACCGAGCAAGGATACGAAGTGAGGAGTGTTACCAATGGTTCTATGGCGTTGATTGGCATACAAGCTCAACCTCCAGACTTGATTCTGCTCGATATTACCATGCCCGGAATGAACGGCTATGAAGTATGTCAGCGACTCAAATCTAATCCTCAAACACAAGAGATTCCTGTCATTTTTATTAGTGCGTTGAATGAGGTATTTGATAAAGTGAAAGCCTTTTCGGTTGGAGGCGTTGATTTTATTAACAAACCTTTTCAGATTGAAGAGGTGGTTGCTCGAATGGAGCATCAACTCAACCTTTGCCGCTTACAAATGCAACTCCAGGAGCAAAATCGGCGCTTGCAGGAGACAGAAGCAGAACTAAGGCGATCGCTCGATCATCAAAAAGCGTTGAATCAACGCATCGAGGAAATGGTGGCGCTAGAAGAACGCAATCGCATTGCGCGTGACATCCACGACTCTCTAGGACATTCTCTCGTAGCGCTAAATGTGCAAATGGAAACAGCATTAACCCTTTGGGAAACCGATCCTAATCGGGCGCGATCGTTTTTATCAGCAGCGAAAAAATTGGGTTCTGAAGCCTTGCAAGAGGTACGCGAATCAGTTTCGGCAATTCGCTCCGATCCACTCCACGGACAATTACTCGAAAATGCGATCACTAACCTTGCACAGGAATTTTATCACCTCACCGATGTCTTACCATACTGCAAAATTGATTTGTCACAACCGCTTTCCGATTCAGTAAATCATGTTGTGTATCGCATTATCCAGGAAGGGCTAACCAATATTTATAAACACGCCAATGCCACAGCTGTTCAAATTAGAATTCAAACAACGGCGGCGGGGCTATCGTTGATACTCCAAGATAATGGCAAAGGCTTTGAATGCGATCAATCCGTTGCCGGATACGGACTCCAGGGAATGCGAGAACGAATGGCTACAGTAAATGCCCAGCTAGAAATTGTCAGTAAACCGGGCGCGGGTTGTCGAATTGTTGCTAACTTTGCCAGAGATGAGGGAGGAGGAGGCTGACAGGTGTAGGTTTTTTATTTGTGCATGAATGGGCACTCTCAAACAGAGTTCTAAACGTGGTTCAAATAACGAAATTTCGTTCTTGGGTGGGAAATCAGAAATTAAAATTTGAGTTCTCAACCAACGGAAAAACCCTATTACAGCCACATTTGTTAAATACCTACACCTGTTCAGCCTACCCCTCCCCCCCTGCCTCTTCATTGAGCAGATTTTTCTTCAGCTTTTCTTTATTCACCCAATGTTGCATTTTTTTAAACATCTGTTACATTACTTTACAGACAGTTACAACTGCTATAACACTTGAACTTTGGAGTTTTACTCATGACAGGTTTTAAGAATCCTGCGCCTATTGTTTCAGAAGATCCTAATGCTGTGCGTTTTGGCTTCACTCCTCAAAGTGAAAATTGGAACGGTCGTCTTGCAATGATTGGTTTTTTATCTGCGATTTTGATTGAAGCTTTTTCTGGTCAAGGGTTACTCCATTTCTGGGGCATCCTCTAAATTGATCGTAGTAGGGGTAGATGGCTGTCATTAGTGTTTACTGAAACCAAAACCCTTTTAAAACCTCATTTCCAGGTTTAAGCTGGATGGGCTGCAACTGCTTACTGGCTTTGACTTGAAGTTGACATCAATGCACAGTTACGACCCCCTACTAACCGTCTAGATTCCACGCACATCATTCGTTGCTAATGTATGACGGCTGTTGAGATTGGTGCAAAATACCAGATTTTTCCGGTTAAGCCAAAATATAAGTGAATAACTACTTTACATTGAATATGTATAGCTAAAACTCATGGAAATACCCCAACGCGTATCTGTTCGCTACAAAGACGCGTCCTTCAATAGCAACGAGATCCGCTTAAGAACCTTCCGGCTTGGGTTACAAATATGGGAAGAACAAACCAAACCGAGAAAAACAGAGCTTTATCAGTTTATATCGTCTTGCTTGAAACAAGTTGATCGGCAAGATCGTTTTATGTTTTCTCTACTGTTCATAGAATTAACAGACATGATACGTAATTCTTCGCTAGAAAGGGGAACGAAAGAGGTTTTGATTAAAACAGCTTTTAGGGAGTTTGCTTGTGCGATAACAGACTTTGAAGACGTTGGCAAATAAAGTTAATCATGGGGGTGCTGGTATTTTGTAGATGTAGCCCACCCCGGCATCACTCTAACTAATCGAGTAGGGTATTTATAAGTAGGCAGCTTTCCAATCAGATTAGTTTTTTTGCTAAATGCGCGGATGGGTAGGTGTTGGGAAAGGGGTAACTAGAAAAATGGCTGAACTGTTCTATGTGCAAGAACTGGGGAGCGATGCCGGCGGCGGGCTACGCCTACGCATTTCAAACCATCCGCGCACCTTATGGAGACTAGTTTTCAGCCATTTGCCTCTAGCCAAATCACAATTCATCGTGTTATCATTTCAGCATTCGCGCAACCGAACCTCGAAAACCAAATAGGGCAAAGCTTTCAGAAGCCAGCATTGCAATTTATCAAAATCCCTATTAGGGATTGAAAGTAATATATTTTTGAGAATCATTTGCAGCGCCTTATTGCAATTTATCAAAATCCCTATTAGGGATTGAAAGTAATAGTGGTGTAGTTCAAGCACTTTATAAAGCACGATTGCAATTTATCAAAATCCCTATTAGGGATTGAAAGAAAGAGACAATTCGGGCGAGAACCATCCACAAATTGCAATTTATCAAAATCCCTATTAGGGATTGAAAGAAAACAGGTGATTGTCACGGGAAGATATCATCTATTGCAATTTATCAAAATCCCTATTAACTCAAGTTGCTAGTTACTCTGGAAGAGGGATGACATAGGGGTAGAGAAAAAAGAAAATCCCTCCAAACAGACAATGAGGAGGAAGATATGTTAAATGAAATAGTTACGATCTATTCTGTGATAGATGACCTATTAAAGGCGATTGGACATGATCAGGATATTCGTTGTGAAATGAGTGATGCAGAAATTATCACAACGGCAATAATTGCAGCTATGTACTTTAGTGGTAATCATAGTAAGGCTTGCAGCTACATGAAAGATCATAATTTGATACCACGAATGTTAGAAAAGTCACGATTTAATCGGCGATTGCATCATGTCTCAATGTTAATTAACGATTTA
>NZ_JAAGOG010000258.1:0-9308 GCF_010747425.1 Nostoc sp. UIC 10630 | reverse complement strand
TAGTTAAATTTTTTCTTATTCCTTAAAGTAACCAAAATGAGCAAAGATTTTAAATTTATTCTATATTTTTGCGACCTATTATTGTATCTTTACTTAGTTATCTAATCTAACTAAAGTCGCTCAATAGTTTGTTTGTATTATCTACCAAAATAAATAATAACAATCTTACTTTAGGAGTAGGTTTAAGTTATGGGGTTTGTTGCTTAATGAAGTGATAAGTCAATCAAGCCATATCATCGGGTTGGAAAACAAGGATATATTGCTAATATTTTTCCCAAGGTTGTAAATTTTTTAATCTACTCAATTTAAGATTTCTAATTAGCTTGGAAAAAAACACTACATCTTCTCAAGTTTAACAAGTGAGTTCAGCATGACTCGTAATATCTATGCTTTACTGGTTGGTATTGATGAGTACCTCAATCCTATTCCTCCTTTAAAGGGCTGTATCAACGATATTTTAAATTTGAAAGAGTATTTCTTAGGGCGAATAACTCCCAAAGGTTACTCACTAAATTTACGCATACTTTTAAACCAAGATGCCACCCGTCAGGCAATTATGGACGGTTTCCGTCAACATTTGTGTCAAGCTCGTAGTGGAGATATTGTCTTTTTTTACTATTCAGGACATGGTAGTCAACAAGCAACACCTGAAGAATTTTGGACTTTAGAACCAGATCGGCTAGATGAAACTCTAGTGTGTTATGACAGCCGTGAACCTGGAGGTTGGGATTTAGCAGATAAAGAATTAGGGAAGCTAGTTGGTGAGGTAGCAAATAAAAACCCTCATATCGTGATTATCATGGACTGCTGCCATTCAGGTTCTGGTATTCGGGGCGATTTAGAAGTAGAAACATCTGTTCGTAAAGCACCCATTGATGACCGCCAGCGACCTTTAGAAAGCTTTATTTGTTCTGCGACAGAAGTTAATCAACTATTTAATTCCCGCAGTTTGGTAAAAAATTCTGCTGGTTGGATTTTACCTCCAGGAAAACATATCTTTTTTGCAGCTTGCCAAGATTACGAGGAAGCTAAAGAGTACATTGTAGATGGGCAACATCGGGGGGCATTTTCTTACTTTTTACTAGATACCTTAAGAAAAACCAATGGTAGTCTCAGTTATAGAGATTTGTTTAAACGCACTAATGCCTTAGTTCGTAGCAAAATTGCGGCTCAGTCTCCCCAAATCGAAGCAACAGTTGAGGGTGATTTAAACCAACCATTTCTAGGAGGAGCGATCGCAGCACATACTCCCTACTTTACAGTTAGTTATCACAAAAACCATACATGGGTAATTGATGGTGGATATATTCATGGAATTGGGCAACCATCTGGAGAAGAAACAACAATACTTGCATTGTTTCCCTTTAATCTCCCCTCCGCACAGTTACATCAATTATCAATGGCAATAGGTGAAGCTCAAGTCATTGAAGTCATGCCGCAATTGAGTAAAGTTCAAATTAGCGGTGTTACAGACTTAAATACAGAAATGACTTTCAAGGCTGTTGTTACTAGCCTACCTTTACCACCTAAAAAAATTTTAATTACTGGTGAAGATGTAGGAGTAGAATTAGCACGCACCGCGCTGCTGACGGCTGGGCCGCACAATCAACAATCTCTATACCTGCGGGAAGAGATAACACCGGAAACTGCCGAGTTTAAATTGCTGGCTCAAAATAATCAATATCTGATTACAAGACCAGCCGATGACCGTCCTTTAGTTGCCTCAATTTCAGGTTATACAAAGGCAACTGCTGGGCAGGCAATACAAAGATTAGAACATATTGCCCGTTGGACTAATATTTACGAACTTTCTAGTCCAGCTACCAGTAGAATTTCACCCGACGCAGTGCAAATACTGATTTATCAAGATGGGCAAGAGCGACAAGAAGCCGAGATACGTCTAGAGTATCAACAAGAAAATGGCAAATGGCAGCAACCTCATTTCCAAATTAAGTTAAAAAATACTGGTAATGAACCAGTGTATTGCACCCTCTTGAATTTAACAGATCGTTTTGCAGTCAGTGCTGATTTGTATGAAACAGGAGGAATTTGGTTACAGCCAAGTGGAAAGATAGGAGATGAAGTTTGGGCTTTGGGTGGTAGTTCAATTTATGCCGAAGTGCCGGAAAAATTATGGCGGGAACAAGGAATTACTGAAGTTAAAGATACGCTCAAATTAATTGTCAGCACTGCCGAATTTGATGCAACCTTGCTGACACAAGATGAGCTTGATTTACCTTCTCGTTCTACACCAACACCCCAACGAGGCCAAGGCACATTGAACCGTTTAATGAATAGGATTCCATCCCGCGACCTCAAAGCTAAACCCGAAGCGGAAATTTGCGACGACTGGGTAACAAGCCAAATCATGATCACAACTGTCCACCCACAAAACAGCACACCAATTCCCAGGGGACAAGACAGTGTATCTCTGGGGTCTGGTGTCAGGTTGCGATCGCATCCCAGTTTAAATGCTAATGTTAGGCTGACAACTGTCACCCAATCTACCAGGGATCTAGGTAATCATCTGTTGCCACCTCTGCTGATGGCTGATAATTCAGGAATCAAACCCTTCCAATTTACTGCTAGTCGGGGTTTTGATCCAGGTTTAACTGTGTTGGAGTTGAATCAGGTAAAAGACCCATCTGTTGTCACACCGGATCATCCTTTAAAACTAGTTGTTGATTCACCCTTAGAATCAGACGAATATCTCTTACCAATCAGCTATGATGGAGAGTTTTTTCTCCCTTTGGGACAAGCTTACAGTCTTGCTGATGGCACAACAGAAATAGTCTTGGAAAGGTTAACGGAACCTGTGAGTGAAGGAAAGCGTAGTCTTGGCGGTTCCATCCGCATTTTCTTTCACAAAATATTGTCTCAAAACCTGGGATTACAGTTTGATTACCCCATTTTAGCGGTTGCAGATGTTAACCCAGACGGTATAGTTAATTACACAAATGAAATCGAGCCAGTTAAGCAACGGGTAGCCCAAGCAAAGCGAATTATTCTCTACATCCACGGCATCATCGGCGATACTCAAAGCATGGTGGGGAGTATACAACGAGCAGAACTTACTGACTTATATGATTTAGTTCTCACCTTTGACTATGAAAGCCTCAACACCTCCATTGAAGAAAATGCCAAATTACTGAAGCAAAAACTTGCCGCAGTTGGTTTAGGAGAAAATCACGGAAAAATCTTACACATTGTCGCCCATGCAATGGGAGGCTTGGTTTCTCGTTGGTTGATTGAAAAAGAAGCAGGTGCTGGCATCGTGCAAAACTTAATTATGCTGGGTACACCAAATGCTGGCTTTCCTTGGGCTACTATCAAAGATTGGGCATTGGCTAGTTTAAGTATTGGGTTAAATGGTCTGTCAAGCATTACTTGGCCTGTACCAGTTCTGGGAATGTTGCTTAAGGCTATTACTAAATCTGTTGAGACAATTAAAACTATTAATGTTGCTTTAGATGAAATGCGTCCGGGTTCTCAATTCTTGCAAAGCTTGGCAGCTAGCCCTGACCCTGGTGTTCCTTACACGATTATTGCAGGTAATACATCAATTGTTCCCACCGCTATCAAACCAGAAGCTCATCAGCATTCTAGTCCTTTAGAGCGCCTAATGCAAAAGTTGTTTTATCAGACAGTGAGCTTACCTTTCTTTGGTCAACCAAACGACCTAGCTGCAACTGTATACAGTATCAAAAGTGTGAGTCAAGAACGTCAGCCTCCACCCCAAGTTTCAGAAGTTAGTTGTGATCATTTTACATATTTCAATTGTTCCGAAGGATTAGCCGCATTGGCGAATACTTGTAAGTCCTGCATTCAGGTTGATCATTTAGAGATGGCTATGGTTAGTCCTGTCAAGTCAGGAGATTATTTCACTATTCAACAGGATGGAGGAGAATCTCCTAGAAACAGACTTAGCACGCCTGTGTCGTCCTTTAATAGCATAAATTCACTTCCAGCTGAAGCCTATAGTCCCTTAATGATTAGCACTCTGAATACCGCTATCGGTAATTCATCAATGCGAAAAGGAAGACCTCAATGGTTAATTGCTGCGTTGCTGGGTGTATTAGCAGCAATAGCAATGATCGGATTGTGGCAATATCAACAATCTAATTACACAGAACCCCAAAATCAAAATCAACTCAATAAGTCCCTAAAAGATTGATTGAGTAGTCCACATCAAAAGGGGCTGATATCATGTCTGAGTTTTTGCATAATTTGGCAATTGTAATTGGAATTAACAATTACAGAAACGGGATTTCTCCACTTCAAAATGCTATTCATGATGCCAAAAAATTGGTACAGGTTCTGCGCGAACAGCATGGGTATCAGGTGTGGGTATGCTTGGATGAGGTAGCAACCCTCTCTAACCTGAATGAACTATTGTGGAAAACACTGCCAGAACAAGTACAATCAGATGACCGTTTATTGTTTTACTTTGCTGGTCATGGAATTGCCCTGAATGCTGATGATGGGCCAAAGGGTTATTTAATTCCCCAAGATGCCATCCTGGGAGAAACTCAAACTTACTTACCGATGACCCAGTTGCAAAAAGCTTTGGAAAAATTGCCTTGTCGCCATTTTTTGGGATTCCTTGATTGCTGTTTTGCTGGGACTTTTCGCTGGTCTAGTACCAGAGATTTGTTAACTGTGCCAGAGGTGATTCATCAAGAACGCTACGATCGCTTTATCTGTGACCCAGCATGGCAAGTGATTACTTCTGCTGCCTACGACCAAAAAGCTTTAGATGCTTATACACTCAATGCAGATTGCCGTGGTCAAGTTGGGGAGCATTCACCCTTTGCTGCCGCTTTGTTAGAAGCTCTCACAAAAGGAGTTGACTTATATCCTGCTACTCATGGTCAACCTTCAGGAGACGGGGTAATTACCGCTACCAAACTATACCTTTATCTGCGCGATCGCATTGAGCCGACTACTATCAAAGATCGTTTCCGACAAACCCCTGGTATTTGGCCCCTAAAGAAACACGATAAAGGAGAGTATATCTTTCTCACTCCTGGGCATATCTTAAATTTACCGCCAGCACCACCCCTAGACGAATCACTCAACCCCTATCGCGGTTTGGAATCCTTTGAGGAGGAAGACAGCGAACTGTTTTTTGGTAGACAAGCCTTGAGTGAAAAATTAGGCGAATTTGTCAGTAATCAGCCGCTAACTGTGGTGTTAGGGGCTTCTGGCACAGGTAAATCAAGTTTGGTAAAAGCGGGATTAATACCATACTTGCGAAGTCAGCAGCATTGGCAAATTCTCGGAATCATGCGTCCTGGGGAGTTTCCCTTAAACGCTTTAGAGAACACACTATCACGGGAAAGCCTGCTCGGCTGTTTAGCAGATAAAAGTCAGCTTTATCCTCAGTTAAAATTTTTGCTAGTAATTGACCAGATAGAAGAAGTGATCACCCTTTGCCGGAACGAGCAAGAACGGCAAATATTTTTGGATGTATTAGCCCAAGCTGTAGACCAATACGCAGATAATTTTCGTCTAGTAGTCACGTTGCGTTCAGATTTTGAACCTCAGTTGCGAAATTTTGCCTTAGAACCGTATTGGCAAACTAGCCGATTTATAGTGTCAGCAATGACGCGGGAGGAATTACGCTCTTGCATTGAAGAACCAGCATCAAAGAGAGTGATGTATTTTGAGCCGCACAGTCTGGTAGATGAGTTAATAGATGAAGTAGCACAAATGCCAGGTGCATTACCGCTACTTTCCTTTACCTTAAGTGAACTCTACCTCAAGTATTTAAAAGCTATTCGTGAAAGTAAACGACATAACCGAGCGATTACACAAGTAGATTATGAAGAATTGGGAGGAGTAATTCAAAGTCTCACCCAAAGAGCAGACTATGAATATGATCAGTTCGTCAAAAAAGATCCAGCCTACGCGCCAACAATTAGTCATGTGATGCTGCGTATGGTAGCAGTTGGTGCAGGTGAGTTGGCACGCAGACGAGTACCTTTATCAGAGATGGTGTACTCAGAACCAGAAAACGGACGGGTACAAGAGGTAATTCGAGGCTTTTCGGCAGCACGTCTGCTAGTTCAAGGACAAGATACTGGGGGTCAACCCTATGTAGAGCCTGCCCATGATGCCTTGGTGCGGGGATGGCAAAAGCTACTGGCTTGGAAACAAGATGAAGCAGAAAATTTAATGCTACAACGACAACTTACACCTGCTGCTGCTGAGTGGAAAAGGGTTCAAAGTAAGGAACGTTTATCAGGTTGGCAACACCAGCTAGAACCTGTTTTGAATTGGTTGGATAGTAGTTGCTACGTTGTAGAAAACTCGTTTGACAAAATCAATGCAGGTCTAGCAAGGTTATGGCGACGGACACAAAATCATGAGCAACAGCAACGTCAAGAAAAACAGGTACAGTTTCTTTGGAATGCTAATCCCTATCTCGATGTCTTGAATGAACAACTTAAATCCAATGAAAATTGGTTCAACCAGTTAGAAGCCGAGTTTGTACAGCGTAGCGTTGTGCAGAAACGCAAGAATATGGCTTGGCGATGGCGCATTGCGATCGCAGTTATGCTGGGGTTAAGTGGATTGACTTTTTACGCTCTGTTAAATTTAAGAGATGCCCAAATTGCCCAAATCAGGACGTTTAGAGAAAACGCAGAATTAGATTTGCGAACTCCACAATTAGATGGGATGATTGCCAGCTTACGAGCAGGAACACTTCTCAATCAACCCTTGGTACAGTTATTCCAGCCAGAACAGCTAAAAACTCAGGTGCAAGGAACATTACAAAAGGCAGTCTATACAGTCAAAGAGCGCAACCGTATCGCAGGGCATCAAGGCACTGTCAGAAGCACTTTTAGCCCAGATGGACAGTTACTGGCAAGCGCCGGAGAGGACGGTATTGTTCGCTTGTGGAACTTACAAGGTCAGGAGCAAGCTGTATGGAAGACAAATCCAGTCAGATACGTCGATTTTAGCCCAGATGGGCAGCTACTGGTCACAGCAGGAGAGGACGGCATTGGTCGCTTATGGAACTTACGGGGTCAACTGTTAGCAGAATTGAAAGGGCATCAAAGTCGAGTTAGGAGTATCCGTTTTAGCCCAGATGGCCAGCTCATCGCTAGCGGTGGCGATGACGATACAATCCGCATTTGGAACTTACAAGGTCAGCAGTTGCGAGGATGGAAAGCAAATCAAAACTCGGTCAATAGCGTCAGTTTTAGCCCCAATCAGCAGATGCTAGCGACAGGCGGAAAAAATAGTACTATCAGCCTATGGAACTTGCAGGGTAAGCTGTTGAAAAAACCTTTTACAGGACATCAACAGCCTGTCAGCAGTGTCAGTTTTAGCCCAAATGGTCAGTTAATAGTTAGTGGTGGGCAAGACAGAACTGTTCGCCTGTGGAACTTGCAGGGTAAGGCGTTGGGAAAACCTTTTACAGGGCATCAAGGCCGAATCTGGTGTGCAATGTGGAGTCCAGATAGTAAACAAGTAGCTAGTGCAGCCGGAGATGGTACTGTCCGTTTATGGAACTTGCAGGGTAAGGCGTTGAAGCAATTTTCTGGGCATCAAGGCCCAGTTAGAAGTGTCAGGTTTAGCCCAGATGGTCAACTACTAACTAGCGGCGGAGATGATAAAACCGTCCGTGTGTGGAACTTGCATCATCAGCAGGTGAAAGAATTACAAGGATCTCAAAAGCGAGTTCTCAGCATTAATTTCAGCCCGGATGGTCAACAGGTCGCCACAGGAGGAGATGACGGCATCATCCGTATTTGGAACTTAAAGGGTCAAAAGTTGCGAAACTGGATTGCACATAATGGTAAACGAGTCCACAGCATTACTTTTAGTCCCAATGGTCAGTTTATGGCTAGTGCTGGAGATGATAGCAATGTCCATCTGTGGAACTTGCATGGTCAGCATTTGACAGCATTATCAATGGCAGAATCTCCTGGTTATCCAGAGCATATATGCGACGCTAGTTTTAGTCCAGACAGCACATTAGTGGCTAGTGTGGGCGAAAACGGTGTTGTTATGGTGTGGGATTGGCGCAAGCACCGGCAACTGGCAAAATTCCGTATGGATAAATTCCCCAGAAAAAAACATTTTTGCAAAGTCACTTTCAGCCCAGATAATCAGCTATTGGCTAGTGCCGGAAATGACGGGATTATTCGTGTGTGGAACTGGCAAAAGCAGCAATTGTTCGCAGAAATTCCAGGTCATCTAGGCCCTGTCTATAGTGTGGCATTCAGTCCAGATAGCAAACGACTAGTTAGTGCTGGAGATGACGGTACTATGAGGTTATGGAATTTGCAGGGCAAACCACAACCATTTCAGGAATTTGTGGTGGCTGTGAACTTTGGTGCAGCAGTGAACTCAGTAGTATTCAGCCCCGATGGCAAGATGATTATCACTGGTGATCAAAAAGGTAACGTGCAATTGTGGAACTGGCAAAATAAGGAACAGTTCGCCGCTTGGAAAGCACATCAAGGCGAAGTCAGGAACGTCAGTTTTAGCCAAAATGGTAAAATGCTGGCTAGTGCTGGAGATGACAGTACGGCTAAGTTGTGGTGGATTCAATCTTTCGATAATTTGATGCAGCAGGCGCGCCAGGAAGTGCAGGATTATCAAAACAATATACAGCGATCGCATAGTGTACCGTAAAAAATCACTACAGACATTAAGTTGCTAAGAAAAACCCAGAAAGCGACTGTCCGATTATGGCGGCTATAAAAGGACAGTTAGTTCACTTACCCAAGATTTGTAAACATTTTCAACAATTCACCTCAGTACCAAGATTGAGAAGCATTCTAGTGACACGCTAGCCAGATTTTCCCTAAAGTCACATACAATTTTGGGTGTTAGTTCCACACTGCTTCTAGGCGATCGCGATCAAGATGGTAAATAATCCTCAGTTTGACAACCTACCACCAATCAAGTTGAGCCACATACAGGATCAAGCACCATCAACCCTACAGGGAGAATCTAGAAGCAGGGCAGGAAAAATAGCTGCACCCACTGATATCCGGTGGGTAAAAGTTCTGGAATTTTTACGCAGCAACAATCTCGCACCCAACAGCCGCAAGCTTTATGAACGCGAACTCAAAAGGTTTTTGGCTTGGAGTGAGCTACATTATCATGAACTGCGTCCACGTCACCTTGCGCTATATAAAGAATATCTCCGTGATGAAATACGGACTGATGCAGGTAAACCACTTTCAAAAAGCAGCATCAATGCGGGAATTGCGGCACTCAAAAGCTTTTTCAAATGGATGTGTTACACGTATCCTGAAATTATTGCTACTAATCCTACACTGGGG
>NZ_JAAGOG010000415.1:0-1881 GCF_010747425.1 Nostoc sp. UIC 10630 | reverse complement strand
TACCCACACAACAAATTACCCCCCTTAATCCCCCCGTTTATTGGGGGGAAATCAGACAATCTAGTTCCCTCCCCGAAGAAAGGGGGGAAATCGGAAAATCTAGTTCCCTCCCCTTAACAAGGGGAGGGTTAGGGAGGGGTAATCCCAGGACTAGTAGTGAACCAGCCTTTTCAACGGGAGATCAAATCCGTTACCAAAGGGTGTATCACCTCAACAGCAGCAACGCCCTCGAATACAATCACCTCACCTATCCCAGCCTGCAAAAACGCTGGCAAACTCAACCGCCCCAAGGCGAATTAACCGGGCTTTCTGCTTCCCTAGACAGTGCAATAGTCGGCTTTGCCATCAGCGAACGTTTGAACCCCCAACAAGCCGAAATCATCTCCCTATTCGTCTTACCCGAATACCGTAATCAAGGAATTGGCACGAAGTTACTCGCCTATTTAGAACAAGAATTAGCCCAACAGGGATGTGTTGAAATCATCCTCAGCTATTCAACCAGTACACTCACCAATGTCGCTTTAGAACCGCTACTGCAAAAGCTACATTGGCAACCACCCCAAATTAACTTGGTGCTTGGCAAAACCGCTACAGAAAAAATTGCCCAAGCCCCTTGGTTAAACAAGTATCCCCTACCTCCAGCCTTTGAGGTGTTTCCTTGGTTAGATGCCGGTTTATCCCTGCCGCTATCTGTCGAAGCACACCGCTTAGAACCCCTAAATAGCTTGGGATTGCGCTATCGGGGGGAGGTAATTGGTTGGGTGTTAACCCATCGGGTGGCACCTGACACAATTCGCTACACCACTTTTTCAATTGCACAAGCATTTGAGAAGCGGGGGCGAGGGGTTTGGCTGTTAGCGTCAGCGATTCGTCGTCAAGTTGACAGTGGTGTTCCCTACCTCACGGGTTCGGTTTCTTACCGTTATCCGCGTTTATTGAAGTTTGTCGAACGACACCTGACACCCTATTTAACTGGGGTAGGGGAAGTGCGGCAAACGAGTAAGTTGATTAACCCTACACTTGAATCAAGAGAAAACTAACATGGCTGATCCTAATTTTAAAGCCCCAATTACCAACCCCTTCGGACTGACGGGTGTAACACTTTCTTCTAAACCCACCTTAGCCGATATCGATGGCGATGGAGACTTGGATGCTTTTGTGGGTAGTCAGAACAACGGTATCCGGTTCTACCGCAACACTGGAACTAAGACTGCTCCCACCTTCACACCGGAAAGCACCAACTTCGGACTGGCGAATGAGTTTGTGGGTTCACCCGCCTTTGCCGATATCGATAACGATGGGGACTTGGATGCTTTTGTGGGTAATTTTGATGGCAATATCCAGTTTTACCGCAACACTGGAACTTCGGCTGCTCCCACCTTCACCTTTGAAGCCACCAACCCCTTCGGACTGACGGATGTGGGTAATATTTCTTCACCCGCCTTTGCGGATATCGACGGCGATGGGGACGTGGATGCTTTTGTAGGTAATAGGGATGCCAATACCGTGTTCTTCGAGAATGACAGTGCACCCACGGGTTCACCCACAGCCACGTTAAGCAACACCGCCGAAGATACAGCCATCACAATTACTGCGGCTGACTTATTAGCAGGGTTCAGCGATGTGGATAGTACCCTCTCCGTTGTTAACTTAACTGCGACTAACGGTGCATTGGTGGACAACTTGAATGGGACTTATACCTTCACTCCAACTGCCAACTTTAACGGCGCAGTTAATCTGACCTACGATGTCACTGATGGCACAACAACCTTAATTGGACAAACTCAGACTTTCTCTGTAACCCCAGTTAACGATGCGCCAACAGGTTCACCCACTGCGACGTTAAGCAACACACCAGAAGATACAGCCATTAATATTACT
>NZ_JAAGOG010000257.1:0-9348 GCF_010747425.1 Nostoc sp. UIC 10630 | reverse complement strand
CTGCTTCCCCTGCTCCCTGCTCCCTGCCCCCTGCCCCCTTGCTTCTTGCCCATTCTCCATTCCCTTCAACTTTTTAGTGGGAATAGTTGCGATCGCACCCTTCCTTTCGCTACGATCTGTAAGCTTTAGGGTGTAGGCAAAGAAGCTTGGAATACAGCAGTGACATTGTGAGCTATCAAGCCTTACCCAAATTAATCAGATTTTACAGGAAAAACGATGGCGAAACGCGTACAGTTAGTTTTAAATCAAGATATCAGCAAGCTGGGGAAATCTGGCGACTTAGTGGAAGTAGCTCCCGGCTACGCTCGTAATTATCTGATTCCCCAAAAATTGGCAACTAATGCCACTCCTGGTATTCTCAAGCAAGTAGAACGCCGTCGTGAGCAAGAGCGTCAACGGCAATTAGAACTCAGACAACAAGCTCTTGAGCAAAAAGAATCTCTTGAAAAAGTTGGTAGCTTGACAATTGCCAAGCAAGTTGGTGAAAACGAAGCAATTTTCGGTACTATCACCACCCAAGATGTTGCAGATGCAATTAAGGCAGCCACCGGTCAAGAAGTGGATCGGCGTGGAATTACCATCCCTGATATTAACCACCTTGGTACTTACCAAGCCGAAATCAAGCTGTATTCTGATGTAGCGGCACAAATCGATATTCAAGTCGTCGCTAGTTAACTCAGAAAGGGGACGAGGGAGCAGGGGTAACAATTCCTGACTCTGCCAATTTTAGATTTGGAATTTTGGATTTTTGATTGAAGAAAAAATCTAAAATCTAAAATCTAAAATTGCATAACTCCCATACTCCCGGCTAGCAAAATCGTCAAAACTAAAATCGTTTATGGCTGAAGAACTGAATTTTAAAGGTGATGGTAGCGATCGCCTCCCCCCACAAAATATTGAGGCCGAAGAAGCGATTTTGGGGGGTATTTTGCTAGATCCAGAAGCGATTAGTCGAGTTAGCGATCGCCTCCTTCCCGAAGCTTTTTACATTAGCGCCCATAAAGATATTTATCAGGCAGCTGTAAGGCTCCACACCCAAGGTAAACCCACAGATTTGCTTTCAGTCACAAGTTGGCTGACTGACCATGAGATGCTTACCCGCATAGGCGGCAGAAATAAACTAGCAACTCTGGTAGACCGCACAGTCTCAGCCGTGAACATCGATGCCCTCGCAGGGTTGGTGATGGAAAAATACCTGCGGCGGCAGTTAATTAAAGCTGGCAATGAAATTGTACATCTTGGTTATGAGACAGAAACCGAGTTACCAACTGTTTTAGATCAGGCAGAACAGAAAGTATTCGGCGTAACCCAAGAGCGTCCCCAGTCGGGTTTAGTTCACATTTCTGATACTCTAATTAATAATTTCCAGGATATTGAGGATCGAAATCAAGGTATCGCCTTACCTGGTGTTCCCTGCGGATTTTATGATTTAGATGCCATGACCAGTGGCTTTCAACGCTCTGATTTGATTATTGTCGCGGGCAGGCCATCAATGGGGAAATGCCTTAGCCATGATTCAGAAATAGTTTTGGCAGATGGAACAATTACCACAATTGAAGAATTATATAAACAACATCATGTTTCGACTCCGGTTCCATCTCTACGAGAGGCTACGCCAACGAGCGGAGCCGAGATGCTCAACACAAGTGGTTCATTATTGACGTTAAATAATGACTGGAAATTTACCTTTACTCAACCCTGTGCATTTGTAGATGATGGTATCAAACCAGTTTTTCGGGTAACAACTCGCTTAGGTAGGTCTATTGAAACTACAATCACCCACCCGTATTTGACTATCAAAGGCTGGCAAAAACTAGAAAATCTGAAAGTTGGTGATAAAATCGCTATCCCGCGAAAAATAGATGTGTTTGGCTCACATTCTATGCGCGAGTGCGAAGTCAAGTTATTAGCTTATTTAATTGGCGATGGCGGCTTAACTAACTGCACTCCACGATTTACAAATGGTAATTCATTACTGCAAACCGATTTTTTGCAAGCAGTTGCGGATTTTGATGGTTTAACAATGCGTTGGGAAACTTCTCAAGGAAAACGCACACCATCACTTTGTGTTCGAGGAGATTTAGAATTTATTGCTAGTCAAAGACAGGTTTTTGCTGAAAGTTTTAAACTAGCGATTCAATCACACTCATTGACAGGAAAAGAAATAAGTCAATTAATTGGAGTCAGTCCTACTTTACTTTGCGCTTGGAAGCAAGGAGTCTGTGTACCAAATTTAGAAACTTTTGAGCTATTATGCGAAATTTTACAATTAGAGTCAGAAGAGTTTGTATCTTATGGATTTGCCTGCATGAGCAAATCTCGGAAGAATTCGCTAACGCTTTGGTTAGAAGAATTAGGTTTGTGGGGCAAAGATGCTCATTCTAAAACTATACCAAACATCATTTTTAAGTTAAAGCGATCGCAAATAGCCTTATTCCTTAATCGTCTCTTTGCTACTGATGGATGGGCTGCACTGCTTACTAGCGGTCAATCACAGTTAGGCTATGCAACAGTCAGCGAAAAACTAGCCAGACAAATTCAACATCTTTTATTACGATTTGGCATTATTGCATCTCTCAAAAAACGGTCTGTTAAGTATAAAAACACCCGAAGGACAGCGTGGCAATTAGATATTACTGATGCCTTATCTATTAAAACCTTTATCGCCGAAATAGGTATCTTCAGTAAAGAAGAAGCAATAGAAAAAGTTGCAGCAGCAATATCTCAAAAAAGATATCAAACCAATCGTGACTTGATACCTGTAGAGATTTGGGAACAAATAGCATTAGCAAAAGGTAATGAAACTTGGAGTAATTTAGCTAGACATGCAGGGATTCAAGGTTATACAAATATGCATGTTGGTAAACGTGCCCTAAAGCGGGAAAGGCTTTGGATACTAGCTACAGCTTTAGATAATTTACCACTTCAACAGTTAGCAACCAGTGATGTTTATTGGGATGAAATAGTTGCGATTGAGTCAATGGGTAACAAGCAGGTTTATGACTTAACAATTCCAGAAACACACAATTTTGTTGCTAATGATATCTGTGTACACAATACAGCCTTTTGCTTAAACCTTGCTCATAATATAGCTGCTTCTTATAAATTACCAGTTGCTTTTTTCAGCTTGGAAATGTCCAAAGAGCAATTGACACAACGTTTATTAGCTAGTGAAGCACAAATTGAAAGTAGTTATCTGCGAACTGGTCGCCTCAGTCAAACACAATGGGAACCTTTAAGCCGTGCTATTGGTATCCTTTCCGAGATGCCAATTTATATTGATGACACGCCGAATATTACAGTTACACAAATGCGTAGTCAGGCAAGAAGGCTGCAAGCGGAAGTTGGAACTGAATTAGGATTAATTGTAATAGATTACTTGCAATTGATGGAAGGAGCAGGCGATAATCGAGTTCAAGAATTGTCAAAAATTACGCGTCAACTCAAAGGTTTAGCGCGGGAATTATCTGTACCAGTTATTGCTTTATCTCAGTTAAGTCGAGGGGTGGAAGCGCGTACTAATAAGCGTCCGATGTTGTCAGATTTGAGAGAATCAGGTTCGATTGAACAGGATGCGGATTTAGTAATAATGTTGTACCGCGATGAATACTACTCTCCCGATACTCCTGATCGCGGCATTGCAGAAGTAATTATAGCTAAACACCGCAACGGGCCTACAGGGACAGCGAAACTTTTGTTTAATCCACAGTTTACAAAGTTTCAAAATTTAAAAATTTAGCCGTTGAATTGGGGACTGGGGATTGGGTACTGGGAAAAGCCAATGCCCCATGCCCAATGCCCAATGCCCCAATCTTTACTTAACTCCCAGCAATTCCACATCAAAAATTAGAGTTGCATTGGGTGGAATCACGCCACCAGCACCACGAGCGCCATAGCCTAACTCAGATGGGATGATTAACTTACGACGACCGCCTACTTTAATCGTGCTAACTCCCTCGTCCCAACCTTTGATTACCTGTCCTACACCAATTTTAAAGCTGAAGGGTTGGCCGCGATCGCGTGAACTATCAAACTTAGTACCATCTTCTAGAGTGCCGACATAGTGAACTTCAACCGTTTGTCCTGGTTGAGGAGTCGCCCCAGTCCCCTCTTTTAACTCCACATACTTCAATCCAGACGGAGTGGTTACGGCATTAGCGTCAGACATAGTATTACTCGCAATTAAGATATTGTTTTCAGTTACAGTTGTGGCCGCTGGCGGCGTTTGGGTTAACTGGGCAGCAATGGCAGTATTCTGTTTACTGCCTACTTGCCCCACAGCCAAAAGCACAACACACACCAGCATGAACGCCACGCTGAGGAAAATTGGTTTCAAAATCAGTTCTCCTTACTTAAGTATCCTGGCAAAAAGATTACCAATAGGACACAATTAGTTTAAATCAGAAAGGACATCTTAACGCCAAAGCTTATTTTCCAAATCGCGCAACTGCCGCTCTAAACGGTCAATTCTACCCCGTAGTTCGTCCACTTCCGACTGTCTAGCTACGCCTAAATCTTGCATCATATTTCGCATTTGTCGTTGCATTTGGACATCCCAGTTTCCCTGCTCCGACTTTAACTGCTGGGCAATATCATCTATAACTGCCTTAGCTTGCTCAGGATTGAGCTTACCATCTTTAACCAAGTCATCGCTGACTTGGCGCAGTTTTTCTGCTACTAAAGACGTTGTGCCAAGACCCATCATCATTAGCTGTTGTAACCAGTTGTTGTTATCCATATTCCCTTCCTCTTACTTGTGTCAAAGCAGCTGACCCTTGCTCCTGAGTGTAGGCAATCAAGCTATGCGAAAAGCGTAGTTCTTCTAGCCTACATCTCTATTTTGGCAAATTAGCAAACACAGGATCGTAGGGTGTGATTATAGAACTACTCAAGTTTGAGGCTGCCCCGCATTTAAGGGAAAATTTTATCCAGAAAGACACGCAAATTTGAACAACAGCGCTGGCTGAATATCCTGGTTTTCTCGGTAAAGAGGTCTGGATCAACCTCAACTATCCTACATAAGTTATGGCGAACAGTCTCAATTAACCAAAACAAGGGGCAAAATCCCTTTGTTTGAAGGTAAGTAAAATTCCGTCACAGCCACTAATGAAGTACAGCGTAAATTCAGCCACCATCCCAATTCAATACTTCTCGGTTAAAGGGAAAAGGGTAAAGGGAAAGAAAAAACCTTTAACCTTTTCCCTTTTCCCTTTTCCCAAACCCGATTCCGAGTTAAAAATGCACAAAGCGAGAAGTATTGCATCCCAATTAACTAGACAAATAGGGGCAATATCCTGCGGAAAGCCGCTTTACCCCTAATTGTTGAGGGTAGTTCAACTTTTGTCACAGTGACTAGTGAAGCGATCGCCCCAAAAAATTATCATAATCCGACTTGAATTTTAGTTAAATTTGTGAACGCCATTTCTGAAAGGCAATCTCGTAATCCTCTGATTTACTCTGATAAACGCTCCACCAATGAAAAAATAATCCTAAACCCCATCCTAATGCTGGGAAAATAGCCCAAAAATAACCAGGACTAGTGATTAAATTCAAGAGAATGAGAAATAAATTTACTGCCAGGAAGGAAACAAAATGCCCCCAAAAAGCTCTGCGTCGGAAAGTATTAAATGTGCGTCGTGAGCGTTCCTCTTCTTGCTGAACTAACCACTTTTTTTCAGTTTTTTCCAAAATATCAGAAGAAATACCTAATTCAGATGCCATTTCTATAAGCTGTTCTCGTGAAAATTCACCTTCCTGTTTCCGGGTGAGTGCTATTTCAAGGATTTTTTGCACATCTTCTGAATCGTAAGTCATTTTAACTACCTTATAAGTTTGTGTGTAAATGCGCTTTTGATTTCACGAAGTTTTCAATAGGCTTCGTTCAATTCAGTTAGCGAACGTCTCCACATTTTGCACCCAATACTTAGTGACATTCACAACCTTATTATTTTCTCACAACTGATTTAGGGCTACTGTATTTGTCAATACCTAAACCCTTATTTTCGCGTAGGAGCAATTCATGAATTGCCCCTAAAACGTATAGTTTTGCGTTGATAAAAGAGGAATAAAACTAAGTGTATTAAGAAGACTTGGAACTTAAGCCCCCTATTACGAGTTAATGCTTAAATCCCAAGTCTTGTTATTTGAAATCTAAAATTCAGTGAGCGAAAATATGATTTTCAATCAGAAATCATGAGTATCATATTCGGCAGTTCAGAGATTTAAGGGAGTGTAGATATCATCCGAGTTTGCATTGAGGTAAGGACGTTGCAATTCAATTTCCCATAATGAGAAATGCCGCAGAATTGCTGCTATCCTATCCTCTGGCGTATCATTACCTAGATGCCAAGCCTCAAGCAAACCATTAGCAACAATTTGGCATCGATGTGTACCAAAACTTTCTTGGTCGCCAAATTTACGGTCTGGTTCTTCAGCGATCGCTAACCCTGGTGCTATAAACTTGGTAAATAAAGGTACTTGCTCCTGAAAATACACTTGATTTTCTTTATATACTCTCTCTATGACTGGACGAACAAGTTCATAGTCTTTTTTATCAAAATAAAGCACTGCTGAGTCGTAACGCCCATACTCAGAAGGGTTATACAATGCTTTAAATGAGAAAGCAATAGGTATAGCATTGAGTTGGGTAGTCAAATCGTTCATGACTGCAACTGAGCCTTCAGGAGTCAAATTGAAGTAGACACGTACCAGAGTTTGATAATTTCGAGCCATAGCTGCATTAGCAACTGCCATATAAAATCCGTTTTGTACAAGATTCTTAGGCATTTTGATTGCTACCGAGTCACCGATATTAGCCGCTTGTTGTAAGCTATCGGGTTCAGTGTACAGCTTTAAATCGTTTTTATACACTACCAAAGTACCATCGATGTCTTCTTTTATAACCAGCCAATCATGACTCCAGTAGCCTACACCTCTGTTATTTTCATGCAAGCGATCGTAAAAAGCTATATCTACGCCAAATAATGTATTGTTTTCGAGATTTTGATTCAAACCCAAATTCGTTGCTTCTGCATTGGATGACAAAATACTTTTCGATGAGCCGTTGTAGTAGAGGGCGTAAAGTAAACTACGTAGTTGATAACTCAAAAACTTATTTTGAAAATCTAAAGATAATTGCTGAAAGTGAGAGACTAATGATTCTGGTACTTCCACTGAACCAAAATCTGGATGTCTAATACAGTGGTGAGATTGGATTTCAACCTTATGAGCGATATCTTGTAGTGATGTCTCCAATAACTCTGGAATCTCTGACAGTTGATTTCCCAGCGAATCTAATAGTTGCATAAAAACTTGCCTGTCAATAATGTGGAGATATAGGGACAGACAAACAAAAAATGTTTGCGTCCCCTTGTTGACTTGGAATTTATTTTGAAGCAGGAGATAAGTTAATGGGAGAGAGGGCTGATGCATCTACACCAAAAATTGTTGGTATCGATGCTTCTGGACGGCATAATAAACTCTTAGCAACCTGGAGTATGCAAATACCCTTATTACCAAAAGTTTTTTCGTGCTGGAGTTTGGCTTGAATAGATTTAATCAAAGCGAAACCGCAAAACTGCATAACTCTCTGTAAAAAATCAGGACGATGTTCTATAATTTCGGGGAAAACAGAGAGATAAGCAATTACCAACTCTCTAATGGAAGGTTGCAGCAAATGTAGAGGAGTTGTTGCTAGACGTAAAGACTCTTGAATTGCCATTGTTTTACTAGTAATCATGCTGTGTAGCCAAAGTTGTAGATAGCTGGCTATCAGTGTTCCTAAATCACTAGCTGGATCTCCCCAAGCGCCACGTTCCCAATCAATTAATCGAATAAGACTATCATCTGAGGACGATTCATTAAAAGCAGCTTCTTCCCAATTCAGGGAGAGGAGAATATTGTTTAGTTTCAGATCGTTATGGGTTAAACAACAGGGAGTGAAGGCATTACTCAACTCTGCGATCGCCTGTCCTAAGCTATCATAACGTTGATAAAGAGACAAAAATTTTAGTCCATCGGTGGGCAACTTGCCAAAAACTGCCGGGGTAACTCTATCTATGCCAAGATTCAGATTAGGAGTTCCTTGGTTGAATATTTGGAAAAACTCCTGATAGTCTTGACGGTCAATAGATAGGCGATGGACTGATGCTAAAGTAGTTCCAACTACCCTGGCAATCTCTACGGGAAATAAATTCAAATTCTTTTCCACATAAAAATCCATCAAATCCCGATAGTTAGTTAGATAATTGAAAACAAAGATTGAATTTTCAGGATCAAAATGTACTGCTTCCGAAAAATATGAGCGAATGTCGGTTAGTTCTGGGAAAGTTTGCAAAAAATTGTGAACTCGCCATTCTTTGAAAAATTCGCCAGCAGTCCTTCCCTCTCGTTTGTAAGGCTCTTGCTTAATTAGGAGTTTCCGTTCATCTGGTAAGCTGACTAATAAGTTAAAGTTTTTAGCAGGTTTTAGCTCTATTTTGCTTAAAGACTTTTCATCTTGAGTACATAATCCCTGAAGAATCAGGTAATCAAAAGCATTTTGAGAACTCAATAAGAATGATGTCATAGCTTCAGTTAATCGTCAAAGTTAACAACTAAAAATTCTTGCGTAATTAGAAGACATTCTTAATAGATTGATCATCTATTATGTCTACATCGCTATGTGGAGATTGTCATACAATACCTATTGTTTCCGGATGTACGAATCAATCAATAAAATCTTAAAACAACTCCAGTATTTTTGCACTTTTTGAATCGATTCACTATTGAGTATTGAATGATTTTGCTAACTCTGCAACTTCATGGATAGTAAATGCCAACAATGCAAATTGAAGATTTTTCAAACCATAGTTAAGAATCTGAGCAATATCGTCATCTGCACCAGCATATATAGATATGTAATCTATGTTGCTAATATCTATGAGTAAACCTTCTGAATCATCGACATGAAGATCATAAATAGTAATTCTTGACATGGATTTCAATTCCCAAAAACATTGATCAATTAGTCAATATGAGAATAATTAAGCATCAATTACTTAATCATCTCACTCGTAGTCAGGAAAAAATTAATAAAATTGATCAACTGCTATGATTGATATTGATGAAGCTGTAAATTGCTTAATCCGATAGGCTATCGTTATTTTTGGTAATAAAGAAAGCTGATTATTAATCATATCGGTTTATTCAAAGCTATTTATTACAGCAGATTTGAGAGCGATTAAGCAATACACAGCTTAATCGCTAATTCAACAAGTTCCACAGAGCAATATAGCTCAGTAGTAAACTACAAATTAAATCCAAGTATCAGCATCGCTGAAGGACTTGACGATGTGTGCAGTCAAGCTA
>NZ_JAAGOG010000256.1:0-9399 GCF_010747425.1 Nostoc sp. UIC 10630 | reverse complement strand
CCCCTGCCCCCTGCCCCTTCAGTCAGGGGTTGAAACGACATGAGAAGCGTTGTGGAGAAATTCTCCGTGGCTTTGCATCCCGTTGCGCTCCCTTTTCTCGTGCGATTTTGTATTAAAATTAAGTTAACTTTGATTAAGATTCTTGTTGGCATCGCCATAATGCTCTAATTGCCTTATGACAGTGCATATAAGAGATCAAATTAAACAAAATGGATTTATAAACATCCGTTTAACAGCTTAAAGTGACAGAGTGATGAACACTTGGTTACTAGAGCTGATGAATTGTATAGGCATCTAGAGGCAAATTAAGATGAAATTCTCTTGGAAAGTCGTAGTACTCTGGACATTGCCGGCTTTGGTAATTGGCTTTTTCTTCTGGCAAGGGGCCTTTGCAGGCGCTCCTACTGATATGAGTAAGAATGCAGCCAATACCCGCATGACTTATGGTCGCTTTCTAGAATACTTGGACGGCGATCGCGTCAGCAGTGTTGATCTCTACGAAGGCGGTAGGACAGCTATTATCGAAGCCCGCGATCCAGACATCGAAAATCGCGTCCAAAGGTGGCGGGTAGATTTGCCTGTTAACGCTCCTGAGTTAATTAGCAAGCTCAAAGAAAAAGATATTAGTTTTGATGCTCACCCTATGCGGAATGATGGCGCAATCTGGGGATTGTTGGGCAATCTCGTGTTTCCAGTTTTATTGATTACTGGGTTGTTCTTTTTGTTCCGGCGTTCTAGCAACCTTCCCGGCGGGCCAGGTCAAGCGATGAACTTCGGCAAATCTAAGGCGCGTTTCCAAATGGAGGCGAAAACCGGGGTTAAATTTGATGACGTAGCGGGTATTGAAGAAGCTAAGGAAGAACTACAAGAAGTCGTCACTTTCCTGAAACAGCCAGAAAGATTTACTGCTGTAGGCGCACGGATTCCCAAGGGAGTGCTATTAGTTGGACCTCCTGGAACTGGTAAAACTTTATTAGCAAAAGCGATCGCAGGCGAAGCAGGCGTACCTTTCTTCAGTATTTCCGGTTCGGAATTTGTAGAAATGTTCGTTGGTGTGGGTGCATCCCGCGTCCGCGATTTGTTCAAGAAAGCCAAAGACAACGCCCCTTGTATTATCTTCATCGATGAAATTGACGCAGTAGGACGGCAACGGGGCGCTGGTATCGGTGGCGGTAACGACGAGAGAGAGCAAACCCTCAACCAATTGCTCACTGAAATGGACGGGTTTGAAGGTAACACAGGCATCATTATTATTGCTGCTACCAACCGTCCCGACGTACTAGACTCAGCTTTGTTACGTCCTGGTCGCTTTGACCGCCAAGTAACAGTTGATGCACCCGATATCAAAGGGCGTTTGGAAATCTTGCAAGTCCATTCACGCAACAAGAAACTAGACCCTAGCGTATCTTTAGATGCGATCGCTCGCCGCACTCCTGGATTCACTGGTGCTGATTTAGCTAACTTACTCAACGAAGCAGCAATTCTGACTGCGAGAAGACGCAAAGAAGCGATCACCCTGCGCGAAATTGATGATGCGGTAGATCGGGTAGTCGCTGGGATGGAAGGTACTCCTTTGGTGGATAGCAAGAGCAAGCGCTTAATTGCATACCACGAAATTGGACACGCCTTAGTGGGAACTTTGTTGAAAGACCATGACCCAGTGCAGAAAGTTACCTTAATCCCACGGGGACAAGCACAGGGTTTAACTTGGTTTACTCCCAACGAAGAACAAGGATTAATTTCTCGTTCTCAGTTGAAAGCTCGGATTACTGGTGCTTTGGGCGGTCGCGCTGCTGAAGAGGTAATTTTTGGGGCTGCCGAAGTTACCACTGGCGCTGGTGGAGACTTGCAACAGTTATCGGGAATGGCACGGCAAATGGTGACTCGGTTCGGGATGTCCGACTTAGGGCCACTATCGTTGGAAAGCCAGCAGGGTGAAGTGTTCTTGGGTCGTGACTGGACAACTCGATCTGAGTATTCCGAATCCATCGCTTCCCGCATTGATGGACAAGTCCGAGCGATCGTGGAAGAATGCTATGACAATGCCAAGAAAATTGTCCGCGATCATCGCACTGTCACCGATCGCTTAGTCGATTTGCTCATCGAAAAAGAAACCATTGACGGCGAAGAATTCCGCCAGATTGTGGCTGAGTACGCTGAAGTTCCTGAGAAGCAGCAGTACGTACCGCAGCTGTAACCACTGTTCTAAAATCACTGAAATGGGTATGGTCATAAGGCTATACCCATTTTTGTTTTAGGTATTTGCAATCCTAAGTTATTTTATGTAGTGTCAGGGAATACTAAGCATAGTTAAAAATTTGATATTGCTATGCAATACCTAATCTACCCGATCGCAATTTACGTTCTACTGACTGTTATTCGTTATCTCATTCTCTTTTTACTACTTCGCAAGTCTCAGATTCAATATCCCAAGTACCAGATTACAAAGGCTGATACAGTTCCTATCTATTTAAAAGATTTATTTCAAACTCCTATTAAAGAACTAAAGCAATTCGGCTTTCTTCCATGCAGCTATTTGCAATATCAACCAATCACCAAAGCCTATGAGCAAACAAATTGGGAACTTCTTTTATATCACAAAGCACTCAAAAGCTATGCCACAGTAGTTATTCGTCGTTTAGCCGAACCTGTCAATTTATTCGATATAGAGTTTTATACCTTTTTTAAGGATAGAACTTTATTGCTGACCGTCAACGGCAAACAGCATGGACTTATAGGTGAGTTTCCTAACACTATTGTTCAGGATGTTTATACCAGCAAAGTATCAGTACAATGGCAGACTCATCAAGATTGTCTCAAACAATTAACTACCAGCAAAACAGCTTGTGGTTTATCACCAGAGTCTTTTGCACAAGCACTACAGATCCAGATGAGTGGCTATGTTAGTAACTTAGCCAAGACGGGGAAAATATCACCAATCAAGGGAACAGAGTCATTTCAGATATATTGGCTAACAGTCCTGCGATCGCTTAACCCAATGACGCAGGGTAACAAGAAAGCAGCAAATATCATCAAGCAGCGCAGACAACAAGCCAAAACTGATGCCAGCATTTTAAAAGAAATCCCTATAGAACTGGAAGTTGAGGGATTTAAACAAATGCAGTATACCGAAACTGGTCTGGTGGGTAAAAAATTTCGCACTTGGCTTTTGTTGGGTAGTTTAGGGTTGTTTATCGCTAGTTATACAAGCTTTCTTACTCCACAAAGTGTGGTGATTTTCATCGCTGTACTGTTTTTCCATGAAGGCGGACATTTATTGGCGATGAAACTGTTTGGCTATCGTGATACCTCTGTTTTATTCGTACCGTTTTTAGGCGCTTTAGCAACTGCCCATAAAGATGACGCTACACTCAGCCAAAAGTTTTGGATATCTTTAGCAGGGCCATTACCAGGGTTAATTTTGGGTATTGGGTTAGCGATCGTTGCACCTTTGGGTAGTGGTTATCCTGATTGGGTACGAGAAACAAGTTGGACGCTGATATTTCTAAACTTGTTCAATCTACTCCCGGTTTATCCTCTAGATGGAGGACAAATTGCTGATTTACTCCTGTTTTCCCGTTTCCCTTATATTGGTGTTTTATTTAAAGTCTTTGGTGTGATTATCTTAGGATTTCTAGGAAAAGATAGACCAATGATGTTTTTATTTGCGATGTTGATAGCTATGGGTATCCCTAATAGCTTTCGCAGCGCTAAAATTAATCAGAAATTTCAAAAAGAACTACGATTAAATCCACCCATATATCAGGACAATATTCTGCATTTCATATTCAAATATCTGAAGCAACTCGGATATGGAAACTTGCCTTTCAGTAAAAGATACGCCTTAGTCAAGGGATTGATTCAACAGCAGCACGAATCCCGTAGTAAATGGAAAACTAGAGTTTTTCTATTAGTTATATACTGTGTAACCTTGTTAGGTGGAATGGTAGGCACTCTGCAAGCTATAGCTCCTAATTGGGTAAAGTTATTGACTTATTATCAAAATTCTCAGCAAAGGCTTGAGCAGATCAAAAAAAATAGACAACAAGAAATTGAGCTGACAACTGCTGCTTTACGTACAAATCCTAATGATGTTAATGCTTATATCAAGCGATCGCAGGCGCGTATGGGACTGCATGATGATAAAGGCGCACTAGCAGATTATGACCAAATTGTGCGCTTAAAACCTCACGATATTGAATCTCGTATGACTCGTGCCAGCTTTCGTAATAGATTAAAAGATTATAAAGGCGCGATTCAGGATTATAACGAGATTTTGCGCCTTAAACCCAAAAATGTCAGTGGTATCTATTACCAGCGAGCGCAAGTTCTTAATCATCTGGAAGACTATAAAGGAGCGATCGCTGATTACAACGAAATTATTAAATTAAATGCCAAAGATACCTACGCTTATATCTCTCGTGGATATACTCGTCAAAAACTCCAAGATTACAAAGGTGCGATCGCAGATGCTAACTATGTAATTCAGCTAAATCCTAAAGAAGCAGAAGCATATATATTGCGTAGTCAAATTCGTCGTCAGTTGGGAGATAATCAAGGAGCGATCGCAGATGAACAAACTGGAAATACTCTTTTTGAAGCTATGGATAAGGAAGATCCAAGTTGATAAAAACCAACAAAACAGACTTTGATATTAAGTAGATCGAGGCAGAAGGCAGAAGGAAAGAGGGGTGTGGGCGGTTCTATACATCAGGAATATTGGATACTTGTGGAAGATTTACCTGAGTTCAACCGTAATATTGTTGGTTTGATTGAAGTAATATCACAATTTCGCCTGTCAAAAACTTGAAAATCTGAAATTGGTAGCATAGATACTGTATGCAAAAATCTACTACTTTTATTCCCACAATTTATGAATAATAAAGTTAAATTCTTGACTCTTGCTTCCTTAACGTTGGCAGTTTATTCTCTAACTGTTGGCACAGTTATAGCAAAAGCGAAACTGACAAATCAGGCGAAACTGTTTATCAATGGAATCGGTGCAGTACGAGTTGGGATGACTGTTTCCCAAGCAACAAAGGCTGCTGGTACTAAGTTAGTGGGCGATCCACCCAATAACAATTGCTACTATGTTAAGCCACAAAATGAACCCAACAATCTTTCGTTCATGGTGACAGGAGGTCGCATTTCTAGAGTAGATGTGCGGCAGAATACCCAGATTACTACCCTCAAAGGTGCAAAAATTGGCGATACCGAAGCACAAATCAAGTCTCTTTACCCAGGACAAATTAAAATCACACCTCATAAATACGTCCAAGGCGGACACTACTTGACATTTGTCCCGAAAGACCGTGCTGATCGGAACTATCGCGTTATTTTCGAGACTGACGGTAAGTGTGTTACTGAGTTTCGGTCAGGTAAACTACCAGAAGTTGAATTTGTTGAGGGCTGTTCTTGATTTAAGAACTTTCTGTTATTGCTCCTAGTGCCAAAAGTGACAATCGCACAGATTAAGCCTCATTTTTATATAAGTGCATAAATTACCCCGGCTTACTTTGTTGAAGCCGGGTTTTCTAACGTTTTCCAAATTGGGAGAGAGACTTGGAAATTAGCTCCCCTTCTCCCTTTTTTATCGTTCCAGTTCATCCACTCCTTTGGGAACTCCCGCAGTTAACACCTCATGTCCATCAGGTGTAACTAACACATCATCCTCAATCCGAATACCAATGCCAATCCATCGAGGATCAGTCTGTGGCTGGTCTTCTGCTAGTTTGGTATCAGGCACAATATATAATCCCGGTTCCACTGTCAAAATTTGGCCTGGTTGTAAAATCTGCGGTTTGTCTTCACCGTGCTGGTAAACTCCTACATCATGAACATCCAAACCTAACCAATGACTGGTGCGGTGCATATAATATGGCTTATATTTCTCTTCTTCAATTAACTTATCAATTTCACCTTTGAGAATGCCAAGTTCAACTAAACCTTCGGTGATAACGCGCACTGCTGTATCGTGAACTAATTTGAAGGGATTACCTGGTTTCACTTGAGCGATCGCTTGTTTTTGCGCCTCCAATACAATCTCATACAGCGTTTTTTGTTCAGGCGTAAATTTACCCCCTACAGGAAATGTCCGCGTAATATCCGAGTTGTAATAACCGTAAGCACAACCGGCATCTATTAGCAGTAATTCTCCATCCTGCATTTGACGATTATTTTCAATGTAGTGGAGTACGCAAGCATTCACTCCAGAAGCCACAATCGAAGGATAAGCTGGCCCCATGCCACCCCGCACTCGAAAAATGCGTTCCATCTCCGCTTGAATTTCGTACTCATAACGTCCAGGTGCGGTGATTTCTTGGGCGTAATTGTGTGCTTCAGTGGCGATCGCAACCGCTTGACGCATTAACCCCAACTCAGCTTCACTTTTAATAAGTCTCATGCTGTTGAGAACAGGGCCAGTATCTTCAATAGCGATCGGCCCAGTACCGCGTTTAGGATAAGTCCGCAGTAAACTTTGGTAATGTCTTAGGATTTGGTCATTAAAAGTGCGATCGCGTCCTAAGTGATAGTAAAGGCGGCTGGCTTTTTCCAAATACTGCGGCAACTTTTCATCTAACTCGCTAATGGGGTACGCTTCATCAGCACCATAAATTTCCTTGGCTGCATCTACCCCACAAAGATAACCAGTCCATACTTCCTTTTCACGATCCTTCGGTTGGACAAACAGCACAAACCGATGTTCTGAATGATGTGGCGCTAACACTGCAACTGCCTGTGGTTCGTTAAAACCAGTTAGGTAGAAGAAATCACTGTCTTGGCGATAAACATACTCGACATCGTTGTGCATCACTGCCATTGGCGCACTGCGAAAAATGGCTGTGCCATCACCAATTTTTGCCATTAACTGCTCGCGACGCTGCCGATATTCTGCTTGCATAGCTGATGTTTTTATGAAAAAATTGTATTATTTTACACTTTTAGCAACTGAGTAGATGCACAATTCAGGCCTCTTAATAGTTGCTAATCTAAGTTATTCTAACCAATATTTGTTTCCACTCCAGCCATAAATCGTTGGAGAATAATCAATTATCTTGAAATACTCAGATTTCTTAATTTTTAAATAACTCGGAAATATTGTTGTTATTGAATGATTTAGTATTTTTATAAAAAAATAAATTATTTTTATCGCCTTATTCCATATCAATTTTGGTAATTAATAAATTCCACAACACGCTGTCAATAATATGTCTGCTCAACCCCTAGCAATAAAAGCGATCGCTTACCTGGTCAATAAAGATGAATTCGTAGTATTTACATATACTAATTTTTCGGAACCGGCTTACAATTACCTGTTCGTACAGTTGAAGAAAGTAAGCAGACATCTAGAGCTATTCCACAAAATAAAAAATAGTAGTGATTCCGCAAACAATTGAGAAATTCATCATAAAACAATGACTGATTACACAAATCATTAGAACTAATGTAGCAATTATTTCTATTTTAGCATATTTGTAACTTTGCAATAAATACGAAGATTACTTTATAAAGCTAATTTTGAAAGTTTGTATTAAACATTTGAGTACTTAAAAAATAAGGACTAAATTCCTTTCTGCGAACTTACTTACCAATGAATCGAAGCTTGAAAGGCTACTATAGCAAGCCGCTTTGATTTTTGTTCGCGCAGCTTGGCGTAGCAGCCATACTGGGCAGGCAAGAGGCAATATTCAAGAAGGCCTTTTGAGTTGTACGGAGTTATTTTAGGCAATCAAATATTAGTCCTATGGTGTAGTGTGAATAATTTTTGTCTGGCTAATTAGCCGTTCAAGATATAAGTAGAATTTTGATAAAAATTTTTAATGTCAAAGAAAACAGATAAAGCAATAAAGCTTTGTCTGTAAATCATCATATACATAATGAGCAAAAAGAATTTTAGAATTGTTTACATAGGACTTGAAAATTTTGTAATTATCATTTAAAACAAACAAAGATTTATCTTCAAATAATGATGTTAATAAATAAAAAATAGTTATAAAGAAATATGGAAAACCTAGAAAATGTTATTTCGTTACAGAAAGCGGCTTCAAAAAAAAGTTAAAAAAATATGACAACCAATCATAAAAACACACCATGTTTGGAACTCAAAATACTTCAAAAACTTTGAATGCACAATGGACACAAACTTCCGAAAAAATACAAGCATTATCATCTCCTCTTGATAGCGTAACTCCTCTAAATTCTGATTCGTTTTTGGGGAGTAAGAGTTCCTACCAACCACAACAATCTGCGGTGGTGTCAGCAAATCCTAATCCTAATCCTTACTTAACCAGTGCGGCGATTGTTCCTGACTTCAACGGTGATGGCAAAACAGATAAAGTTTGGGTCGATTCTACAACTGGTGAGATTATTATTCGGTTGATGGATGGCACAAAAGTTGTCGAACAGGGATCTTTGGGTCAATTTGACCTATCCGCCTATGATTACAAAATTGCTGATTTCAATGCTGATGGTAAAACCGACTTCTTATTACGCAATAAGACAACCGGTGAGAACAGCATTGTGCTGATGGATGGAACTAGAGTTGGTTCTGCGGCTGCTCTATCTAGCGTTGATGCAGCCTGGAGTCCTCAGATTGGGGATTTCAATGGCGATCGCAAAACTGATATCTTCTGGCATAATGCTACAACCGGTGAGAACGCTATTTGGGAGATGGATGGCACTACAGTTCTCACTGCAACTGTTCTAGACACTACAGACACAGCTCTAACTCCTACCATTGTTGATTTCGATGGCAATGGCAAGAGCGATATTTTCTGGCGCAATGGGACAACTGGCGATAACAGCGCTTGGTTTATGGATGGTGCCCAAAAGACTGAATTTGCGCTGCAATCTCAAGACGCAGCCTGGACTGCTAGCCTTGGTGATTTCAACGGCGATTTAAGCACTGACATTCTGTGGAGAAACGCTCAAACAGGTGAGAACAAGGTTTGGACGATGAGAGGCATCTTAGTCACAGAAGGCGCTTTGGGAACACTTGACTCATCCTGGACTTCCAAAATTGGTGATTTCAATGGTGATGGTAAGACCGATATCTTCTGGCACAATGGAACCACAGGTGCGAACACTGCTTGGTTGATGGATGGTACAACAGTTGCGACTGAAGCTTTCTTACCAACTAATAACGCGGCCTTGACACCATCCCTTGGTGACTTCAACGGCGACGGTAAGACCGATATCTACTGGCGCGATCAGACCGCAGGTTCAGACAACATTTGGACTATAGATGGAACAACAGCAGTTGACAATCCCATCAGCGATGCAGATAAGCTTGGCCCACAGTGGTATACATTCTAAAAGCTAGGAGTTAGGAGTGAGGAGTTAGGAGTTAGGAGTTAGGAATTATCAAATGCTTCCCCTGCCTCTCCTGCCTCCCCTACC
>NZ_JAAGOG010000255.1:0-9409 GCF_010747425.1 Nostoc sp. UIC 10630 | reverse complement strand
GGCAGGGGACTGGCGGCTGGGGGGAAAAAGAGATTCCCCAAGTTCTTTGTGACATTGTGATGAAATTGATGGCGAAAAATGCTGAAGACCGCTATCAGAGTGCATTAGGGCTGAAATTTGATTTAGAAAAATGTTTGTCTCAATTGCAAGAAACTGGAGAAATCAAATCCTTTCAATTAGGTGAGCGGGATATTTGCGATCGCTTCATCATCCCAGAAAAACTCTATGGTCGCCAAGACGAAGTTGAAAGTTTACTGAATGCCTTTGAGAGAGTCAGTCAGGGAAGCACTGAAATTATGTTAGTAGCAGGCTTCTCTGGTATTGGCAAAACTGCTGTGGTTAACGAAGTCCACAAGCCAATCGTGCGACAACGAGGTTACTTCATTAAAGGTAAATTTGACCAATTCCAACGCAACATTCCTTTCTCTGCCTTTGTGCAAGCTTTTCGAGACTTAATCAGGCAACTGCTGAGTGAAACTGACACTCAATTCGAGCAGTGGAAGTGCAAAATTCTCTCTGCTTTGGGTGACAACGGACAAGTGATGATTGAGGTGATTCCAGAACTGGAAAGTATGATTGGTAAACAGCCTCCTGCGCCGGAACTCTCTGGGAGTGCGGCACAAAATCGCTTCAAGTCGCTGTTTTTGAAATTCACTCAAGTCTTCACTGCCTTAGAACATCCATTGGCAATCTTTATTGATGATCTGCAATGGGCAGATTCTGCTTCTTTAAAGTTAATGCACTTGTTAATGAGTGAAGTTGACATCGGCTATCTACTATTAATTGGTGCTTATCGAGATAACGAAGTTAATCCAGTACATCCCCTGATGCTGACTTTGCAAGAGATTCAGAAGTTGGGTGCTACAGTCAATACAATTACCTTAACTCCTCTCGATCAAACGTCTGTTAATCACTTGGTTGCAGATACATTGAGCTGCTCCCTAGCATTAGCCACACCGTTAACAGAGTTGATATTGAGCAAAACTAAAGGTAATCCTTTCTTCAGCACCCAGTTTCTCAAAGCTCTACATCAAGAAAAACTAATTACATTTAACCCCCCTCAGTCCCCCCTTACCAAGGCGGGAAGTCAAGGGGGTTGGGAATGTGATGTTGCTCAAGTGCGATCGCTCGCCCTTACTGATGATGTAGTAGAGTTTATGGCAATTCAGCTTGAAAAGTTGTCAATAGAAACTCAAGAAGTTTTGAAATTAGCGGCTTGTGTGGGAAACCAATTTGATTTAGCCACGTTAGCGATCGTCTCTGAACAGTCTGAGGCAAAAACGGCAGATAAGTTATGGAAAGCACTTCAAGAAGGATTTATTATTCCTAGCAGTGACGTTTACAAATTCTATCAACAACAATCATTGGTAAATAGTCACAATGACTATGGAAAAATAACCAGCAGCTACAAATTTCTTCACGATCGCATTCAGCAAGCTGCTTATTTACTAATTCCTGACAATCAAAAGCAAGTTACTCACCTGCACATTGGACGTTTGCTGCAACAAGCGACGGCTGTAAATGAACGAGATGAGAAAATTTTTGCGATCGTCAACCACCTTAATCAAGGGGTCACTTTGATTAGCGATCAGCAGGAGCAACAGGAACTCGCGCAGTTAAACCTGGCTGCTGGACATAAAGCCAAGGGTGCAACAGCTTATGCAGCAGCTTTAAACTATTTCAACACAGGTATTGCCATACTAACGAGTAATTGCTGGCACAGCCAATACAATCTCGCCCTCATCTTGTATGAAGGAGCAACAGAATCAGCTTACCTCTGCACCGATTTTGAACAGATGGAACAGTTAGCTGATGTGGTACTGAATCATGCTCAATCCTGGCTAGATCGGGTAAATATCTACAGTATTAAAATCCAGGCTTGTATGGCACAACATCAGCAGCTAGAAGCCTTGCAATTAGCACGAGAAATCCTCAAGCATCTGGGAGTGTATTTGCCGGAACAACCCACCTCAGTAGACATCGAACAGGCACTGAGGCACACCCAAACCTTGCTTAATGGCAGGTCAATTGAATCTTTGTTGGAATTACCGCAAATAGCCGCACCGGAGAAAAAAGCGGCAATGGTTATTTTATCCAGTATTATTTCTGCGGCTTACCAAGCTGCTCCTGAACTTTTGCCTCTAGTGATCTTTGCCGAATTCGATTTATCAGTAGAATACGGCAATGCTCCAGAATCGACTCATGGCTATGTAATGTATGGGTTGACCTTGGTTGCTACATTGGGAGATATTGACGCAGGCTATCGGTTTGGGCAACTGGGGATGAATCTTATGCAACGCATCTATGCCCCCAAGCTAACTGCTAAAACCATTTTTGCCTTTAACTGCTTCCTTAGACATTGGCAAGAACCTGCAAAATATACCTTGGAAGGATATTTGCAAGCCTATGCCAGTGGGCTAGAAAGCGGTGATATCGAGTATGTCGCTCTCAGCCTGATGTGTTATTGCTACACAGCTTACTGGAGTGGTCAGGAACTATCTGCCTTAAGACAAACGATAGATATGCATCGCAAGGTCATTCAGCAATTGCGCCAGGATACCTGTCTGCACACACAAAGTATTTATCATCAGGTTGTAGTCAATTTGTTGGAGGCTGTGCTTGAACCTGAGCGATTGCTTGGCGAATACTGCCACGAAGATGAAATAATTCAGCTTTACGTCAAAACGAATCAGGGAGCAGGACTATATCAGGTTTATTTCAATAAACTTTTCCTTTCCTACCTTTTCCAAGACTATGAAAAAGCTCTACAAAACGCCCAACTTGCAGAACCGTATTTGGGCGCAATCACAGGACTAGTGATTCTTCCTCTGTTTTACTTTTATGATGCACTAGTTCGATTAGCGGTTTACCCAACTGCCAGTAAGACAGACCAAATCAGCATTATAGAACGCGTGAGGGGTCATCAAGAAAAACTCAGCATTTGGGCGGATTATGCACCAAGCAATCAAGCTCACCGCCATGCTTTAGTTATTGCGGAAAAATGTCGAGTTTTGGGGGCAAAAGCCGAAGCAATTGAGTATTACGATCGCGCCATTGCTAAAGCCAAAGAAAACGAATACCTCAACGAGGAAGCTTTAGCTAATGAACTCACAGCTAAGTTTTATTTAGAATGGGGCAAAGAACGCATTGCCCAAGAATATTTGATTAATGCTTATTATTGTTACACTCGCTGGGGTGCTAAAGCCAAAGTTGATGATTTAGAACAACGTTATCCAAGGCTTCTAGCGCCTATTTTACAACAGACGCGTTCACGAAGTGACTCTGCGATCGCAAATATTGACAGCATTACTACCTTGCACTCAAGCACTAATAAATCACCAACATCTAGCAGCAGTGCATCAGTAATGCTAGATTTGGCAACGGTTCTCAAAGCCTCTCAAACTCTTTCTAGTGAAATTGAACTGGATAAATTACTTACGAAGCTGCTACAAGTGGTAATTGAAAATGCTGGAGCCGATAAGTGTGCGTTACTACTGCTCAAAGAAGGTAAATTGCTAGTTGAGGCGACCACTGAAGTTGGACAGCAATCAAGGTTGTTACAGTCCATTTTTGTAGAAGATAGCGCAGACATTCCTCATAGCCTAATTTATGCGGTTAAACGCAGCCTGCAACCTACCGTCATCCTTGATGCAACAGTGCATCCGATGTTAATGGCTGATCCCTACATCATGCGTCAGCAACCCAAAAGCTTGCTGTGTACACCGATTCTCTATCAAGGCAAACTATTAGGGATTTTGTATTTAGAAAACAATCTGGTTGCTGGGGCGTTTAGCAGCGATCGCGTCGAAATTCTCAATTTGTTATGTACTCAAGCTGCAATCTCCCTGGAAAACGCCCGACTTTATCAACAAGCACAAGATATTTTAGAAAACCTTAGACAGACGGAACAATTTTTGCGGTTAATTATCGATAATATCCCGCAGTCTGTTTTCTGGAAAGATCGCAATAGTGTTTATTTAGGCTGTAACCATAAGTATGCTCAAACTTTTGAGAATGGAGTGTCTGAAAATGTTATTGGTAAAACAGACTACGACTTTTCCTGGACTCGTGAGCAATCAGATTCTTTTGTAGAGTGCGATCGCCGCATTATGGAGTCTGGACAAGCTGAACTCAACATTATAGAAACCGTGCTGAAAGCTGACGGAAAACAAATCTGGTCGAATACCAATAAAATTCCGCTACGAGATAAAGAAGGAAACGTTTTTGGCATTCTTGGTACTTCTGAAGACATCACCGAATACTACCAAGCACAACAATTGCTGCAACAGCAAAAGCAACAATTAGAACAAGCTTTGCGAGAACTACAAACGATGCAATTGCAATTGGTGCAAGGTGAAAAAATGTCTGCTCTTGGTAATCTGGTGGCAGGTGTCGCCCATGAAATAAACAATCCTATTGGTTTCATTGCCGGCAACATTGAACCAGCCAAAGATTATATTAAAGACTTGTTTGCACTGATTAATCTTTATCAAGAGAAGTTTCCTAATCCTGGCTCAGATATTAAAGACGAAATTGATGCCATCGACCTGAATTATTTACGTGAAGATTTATCTAAATTACTGGACTCAATGAAATTGGGTGTTCAGCGTATCCGCAGCATCAGTACCAGTTTGCGAACATTTTCCAGAGCAGATAAGGATTATAAAGTTCCTTTTGATATTCACGAAGGCATTGACAGCACTATTCTAATTCTGAGACATCGTTTAAAAGCTAACGAAAATCGTCCGGCAATTGAGGTGGTGAAGAATTATGGCAAACTCCCCCTAGTCGAATGCTTTGCTGGACAACTTAATCAAGTGTTTATGAACTTGTTAGCAAATGCCATTGATGCCCTTGAACAATACAATACAGAACGGAGTTTGGAAGCAATTCTAGCTAACCCCAATTGCATCACCATTCAAACCCGTGTAGCAAACTCAGGTCAGGATATCTTGATTAAGATTGCCGATAATGGGGTGGGGATGTCACCGGAGGTCAAGGAACGAGTATTTGACCATTTATTCACTACCAAGCCTGTAGGAAAAGGCACTGGATTAGGATTAGCGATCGCTCGTCAAATCGTGGTAGAAGGACATGGCGGTTCACTCTCCTGCACTTCAGAACTTGGACAGGGCACAGAGTTTGTCATTCAAATTTCTACTCAACAAAAATAATGAGTGCTGAGTAATTTCCACTTCAATACTTTCCGGTTTTTGGGGTAAAGGGAAGGAAAAAACCTGATAGTTTCAAGCAGCAAGCACTGTTAAAAACACGGCAAGGTGAGAATGATATTAATAATTGGTTAGCCATTCAGAAGCCAGAAATTAAAACTTTGGCAAATTTTGTTGTGGTGCGATCGCTATTGTTCAAGCTTTATCAACAAACCTAGACAAAAATCATACAAGTGATTTTTTGGCTAATTTCTACCCTCATTCTCAAAGACGATATACTTTAAGAAAGTTGATTTTTGAATTTAATCTGCTGTAACAGCTACTACATCAACTCTCTGAGGTGATATGCTTTTAAAACTGCAACAAATTATTGTTAAACCTGGTCAACAAATGTTGCTCAAAGATATTAGTTGGCAGCAGTTAGAAAACATTTTAGAAGAAATGGGGGAAAGACGTGCTGCACGTATCTCTTATAGTCATGGTTGGTTAGAAATTATGGTTCCCCTACCAGAACACGAAAAAGATAAAGAACTTATTGGTGATTTAGTCAAAATTTTGTTAGAAATTTTGCAAATAGATTTTGAACCTTTTGGCTCGACTACGCTTAAAAATGAGCGGATGCAACAAGCAGTAGAACCAGATACTAGTTTTTATATTCAAAATCAAGCTGCTGTTATTGGAAAAAATCGCATTGATTTAACTATAGACCCACCACCAGATTTAGCAATCGAAATTGATATTACTTCTCGAACTCGATTTGAAAATTATAAAATTTTGGGAGTTCCTGAACTTTGGCGACATACACAACAAGGTTTAGAGATTTATTTGCTAAAAGAAAGTAAGTATATAAAATCTGGCTCTAGTCCTAATTTTCCTAATATTCCAATTATTGAATTAGTGAATAAATATGTACAGCAGTGTTTAACAATTGGTAGAAGCCAAGCTATGCGTAATTTTCGAGATTGGGTTAAAGATAATTTATAACAATGTGATCGCTATTTTGAAATATAAAAATCAAGAAGTGTGATCGCTATTAAATAAAGTTGCCAAATTCAGGTTGAATCGGCACAAAGTTATTTTGTTTAATTTTAACTAATTTGATATCATGATTTGTGCAATTGCCAGATGAAAAGTGAATTTTTACTGTTTAACGACTAACTCGAAAATGGTAACCGTACAATAGAGTTTTTGTGCAAAAATTCAGCAAAGAGAAGCATCAGCACCTAATTATTTTCGTCAAGACTCCCAGTTTGTTGAAGACTTTTTATCATCTCTTGCCCTTGTTTTGTTAAAATTAGATTGGCATAGGCTTGACCAGCTTGCTGTTCTCTTTGACCATTTTGCTTAACTACTACGTAGAAAATAGCAGGTAATGGATATTCACTACTGTAAATTGCTTCGATATTAACTCGGTTACGCTTACCAGCACCACATTGAGCAGGTGACACGAAGTTTTGTCTTTGGTATGGATAGAAGGTTTTACCCTCCGTGTTAATAATAGGTAAAGTCTTAACTCTACACTGTGGTACTACATCTGAGATTGGGCCTACAAAGATTCCCCCAGGTTCTCTCATGATTTTTTGGAGTCCTTCACTAGTCGTATTAACAAAGTTAATATTTTTACCAAAATTTATAATTTCTAAACTTGTTCTAAACTCGTCAGTGCTTTGCAAATTACCACTACGTGTATAAAACTTAATTGGGATATCGGCGAGAGTGCCAGCCTGTCTCCAGTTGTCAATCTTACCACTGTAGATTTTACTTAATTGTTCTTTGGTCAAAGCATTGATCGCTAATTCGGGGTTAACGGCTACTGCTAAACCACTTTTAAGAACTGGAATTGCTTTAAGAGTAAACTGCTTTCTTTTAGCTTTGTATCCCTCTTCAGAGGAAACATCACGGGATGATAGAGCAAAATCCAGTCCATCTTGTCCACCATCTATTAACTTCTCAATACCTATTCCAGAACCTTGTACCAAGTCCTTTCTTATTTTTATGTCAAATTTAGGATAAGTATTTTTAATTTCTGATTCCAGCTTTGGATGGATAAAAGCCCAAGAAGTACTACCGCCGTATTTAAATGTTCCTTCAGGTACATTACGAACTTCTGCAAACTGATTGGTAACTTCTATTGGTGTAGGTGGGATAGCTCGATCTTCAGATTTTATATCCGGTATAATAAATTTTACTATTCCAGCGCCAATAATAACTCCCATAGTCAACACTACTAAAGATTTAGGAGTTACATTTAACCTTCTTTTTTGAGAAGCTTCAATTAGGGCTGTATCTTCATCCCTAAGTCCTAAATTTTGCTGAAGACGTTTCAAATCGGCACGAGTATTTTCATTAACAGGAAATTTACCTTTAGTTACTTGGAAGAATACCTTTTGATATTCCTGTAAATTTTCTTTGTAGTCTTGATAAGGTTTTAAAACCTCAGCCTCTTTAGCGGTGGCTTCATCAGATGTAAGTCCTAACTTTTTTTGTAGCTTAGTTAAAGCAGTATGACCAATATCAGAAATCTCACCGTCTCTTACCCAATAATCAACTTCTCGACGATATATGAGCTTGGGATCATCAATAGGTGCTTTAGCAAGGTTTATTTTATAGCCTTCTTTGATAGCATATATCTCCGGTTTCATTGCCGGAGTAGCTTCTTGTACTGCCTTAGTAGCATATTCATGTAATTCATCAACCGAAATCCAACCATCTTCATTCTTATCTGCTGCACCAGTCTTCAACCCCTCAACTATGTAGGTGGTGTAAGTTGAGGTATCTGCTCCTAGCTGTACAAAAGAAAATTGGGTTGAGGTACTAGATGTCAGAACAGCACGCCCTTCTCCACCCAATTGGTTTCTGATATCAACAAAACCATCATTTTTCGCTGACATCCCCTCAGCAAATGCCCCACTAAAGCAACAATCGAGAATTACTACTTCGCGTTTGCAACGGCTATTGCTCATAACCCTATGTACAGAGTCAGCTGATACTGTTGTGGCCTTAACTAGCTCTCCTTTGTCACTTTTTTTAGTATTGCAAGCAGCAAAGTAAAGGTTGCCCTTCTCATCTTTAATTCCATGACCAGAGAAAAATAGCAGCACGAGGTCATCTCTTTGACGATCGCTAAATAGCCTCTCGATCGCCTCATCCATTGCTTGTCGTTGAGGATTTATCAGTAGTGTTACGTCATCAAAACCGCCTATCTCTGGGTTTAGCAAAACTCGCTGCATAGCCTCGACATCTTTTGTCGCTGCTGGCAATCGGGTAAGACCAGGCTCATACTCACTGACTCCTATTAGCAGCGCTATTTTCGCCATCTCGTTATTACTTCCTTGCTAATAGAATTTATCAGTTGCCTGCGATAAACTTTTGAGCTTGTTCAATGGCGGCGTTTAACTCTTGCTGACTGCTAGCTTTCACCTTGAGTTTTTTGCCGTTAGCTTCAACTTCCAACTCAATAGTTTTGTTACCTAAGCGATCGCCCAAAAATCCCAACAATTTCTTAAAATTGGCAAGGCTCACCTCTGTCTGCAACACCCCGACTAGAAAACCGCCAACAGATTTGGCTCCTTGAGGTATTTCTGTAACTGCTACAAGTTCAGCACTTTCTACATCTAATTCTTTGATTTCTCGCAGCAGATTCCGTGTTTCCCGTTCTTGTTCCTCTGCATCTAAGTCTGGATTAGAAAGAGCGAGCGTCAGTTTGACGTTAGATTCAGAACTCATTTTGTGCCCTTTTAGGTTTTTCAGCAGTTGATGGTCAATTGTATTTCTGTAGTATATCGATTGACATCACATCTTCTATGTAAATTTCCTGAAACTTCTTCAAAATTTTTACAAAAACTCATAAAATTTAGGTAAAAATCTGGTACAAACACAGAACATTTGTTTTCAATAGCTTCAAAACTTAGAGGCGATCAATACTATTTCATCTGACAAGTTGTTTTTATACAGCATTTTATTTTACCAACGCTTGCGATCGCAAAGGAGCTACTGAGTTTATCCTTGCAACTTCCTGGCGATCGCTAGCTCAAACTATTACAGGATGGCGTAAATGCAGCTACGCTCTCAATTAACCAGAAAAAGGGCAAAATCCCCTTGTTAAAGGCAAACTTGCGCCACAGTTTTCAGGTTAATTAAAACAAATCCAAATCTGTCACAGCACCGATGCTGCTAGAAGATACTAATTTGGCATATTTCGCCAACACGCCTTTAGTGTAACGCGGAGCAGGAGGTTG
>NZ_JAAGOG010000254.1:0-9454 GCF_010747425.1 Nostoc sp. UIC 10630 | reverse complement strand
GCCTCCCCCTGCCCCCTGCCCCTATTGGGCGGTGATACTACCAGAAAATAAAACTGCATGGAACTGAAAAATCACTGGTTTGCTGTAAATAAAGTTGTTTTACCACGACTACTACAGTGGGTGAATCTCCGGCCAGAGGAGAGTGAACGAACACAACTAATGTTTATTTTTTACACAACTGTATGTGTAGGATTGCGGTGGGCAGAAGACAGTACGGTGGCGCTGTTTTTGGATGAATATGGGACTCATCTATTGCCGTGGATGTATATTGCCAGTGCCGTTATGAGCGCAGCACTGGTTTTTTTATACTCTTGGCTGCAAAGGATTTTTCCGTTACGCCAGGTGATTGTAGCGATCGCACCTTGCATGTTGATGCCATTACTTCTATTAGTTTTATTACGTTGGGGATCTCATGTTTCTTACCTGGTAGTTATTTCGGCCTTTCTGCTGCGGCTATGGGTAGATGCCCTTTATGTAGTCAACGATCTCAACACCTCCATCGTCGCTAACCAAATATTTAACATTCGAGAGATTAAGCGGACTTACCCACTGGTGAGTAGTGGACTTTTGGTAGCAGATGTAATTAGTGGTTTTAGTTTGCCTTGGCTAGTGCAATACACCTCGCTGAATAAGATCATCTTCATCGCCTGTGTAGTGATTTTATTCGGATCGGGGATTTTATTGTATTTAACTAATCACTATCGAGCGGCTTTTCCTGAAACTCCACAAAGACTAATTCCTGAAGAACAAGCTTCACGAGAGCGCTTTATTAAAAGTCCGCTGAAGCGCTATGTTTGGCAATTGTTTGCTTTCGTGGGCCTATTGCAAGTCATTGGGTTATTAATAGATTTTCAATATCTGCGCGAACTCAAATCCAATATGAGCGACCGAGAACTCGCCAGTTTCTTGGGTCTTTTTGGTGGGATGTTGGGACTGTGTGAGTTGTTATTGCAGTGGTTTATTTCCAGCCGACTCATTGAACGGATGGGGGTATTTTTCACCGCGACACTTTTACCAATCACCGTAGGCTTTTCATTACCAGGAGTGCTGGTATTTTTGCATTTAATTCCAGCCATACAATCGCAAAGCTTTTTCTGGGGTCTGATAATTGTCAAATTTTGCGATGAACTTCTGCGCTACACCTTTGTCATGAGTAGCGGCCCCATCCTGTACCAACCGATTCCAGAGTCAATTCGCAGCCGGATGCAGACTTTATCTGGCGGAACCGCCGAAGCGATCGCTACAGGTTTGACAGGAGTACTAATTTTTGCAACTCTATTGTTTTGTAACCGCTTTGTACCCGTATCCCTGCAAAAGTGGGTATTGGTGGCAGAAACAATGCTGATAGCTAGCACCTGTTTAAAAGTAGTTTGGGAATTGCGATCGCGTTACGTTGAACTGTTAGTCTTGAGTGTGGCACGGGGCCAGTTGAGTGCAACTAATGTCGGCTTACGATTCTTCAAGCAAGGTGTAGTCAAAGCTTTAGGAGAAAAAGGCAGCGAGGCTGATAAACGCTCTTGTATTGAACTTTTAGCCCAAATTGACTCTCAAGGAGCTGCGGAAGTTTTAGCACCCCTGTTAGTTAAGTTAACCCCAGATTTGCAGCGCCAAAGTTTGGAAGTGATGCTGATAGCAGGTGCAAATCCCGCTTATCTATCTGCGATTCGTCCTTTGTTAGAACAACCCCAAGAAACTAACCCCGAAGTTTTTGCCCTAGCACTACGTTACGTTTGGCTAGCTGAACCAAATCCCAATTTAAGCATCCTAGAAGAATATCTGAACCCCCGCCAAAACTCACTCATCCGCGCTACCGCCGCCGCTTTAGTCTTACGTCAGGGAACGCCGATGCAAAAGGTAGCAGCTACCCAAACTATGCGGCGGATGTTAACTCATAAGAAAGAACGGGAACGGGTGAATGGAGTTAGAGCCCTTAGAGAAGCAGTTTATTTACAAGCGTTACGGATTCACATCCCAAATTTATTACAAGATGAGTCGTTACGGGTGCGCTGTGCCGTATTGGAAATGATTGCAGCAACCCATTTAGAGGAATACTATTCGGCGCTGATTGCAGCACTTTATTACAAATCAACCCGCACTATAGCAATGTCATCCCTAGTGCGACTAGAAAATGAAGCGATAGAGATGCTGTTGCGGTTAGCTAACAATATTTACAAACCAGAAGTAGTGCGGATGTACGCTTGGCGTACCATTGCTCAAATTGGCACTCAGGAAGCATTAGAGACCTTATGGGAAAACTTGGAGGCATCCTGGGGTATAACTAGGGATCATATTCTTCGGAGCTTACTAAAAATACATAAACAACCAGGAATTAGAGGTTTAGTAGATCGGTTTTATGAAAGTCGGGTAGAAAATTTAATTGAGCAGGAATTAAAGTTTTTAGGTGAGATTTATGGTGCATATATAGACTTGAAAATATTAGATGAAAAAGAAAATCATCAATCAAGCCAGAGGATTGCGATTGTCTCTGAGTTACTCCAACGCGCCCTTTTAGAATTGGAATTGGATGTGAAAGAGCGGCTGCTACTGTTGCTCAGACTGCTTTACTCACCAGAAAAGATGCAGGCAGCAGCATTTAATCTGCGATCGCTCTCAGTGGTAAATTTAGCACGGGGTTTAGAAATCTTAGAGCATACCGTAACTTTGCCTTGCAAGTCTCTGTTGCTGAATATTTTAGATAACCGACCGCAGTCAGAAAAATTGCAACATCTTGTAGAAGCCAAGATCGTAGAATATGAGAATATGCTAGTTAGCGATCGCCTCCACAGATTGCTGATGTTAGGTAACTTCCTTTCGGATTGGTGTCTAGCTTGTTGTTTCCATTTTGCTCAAGTGACTCGCATCCGACTTACCAGTTCTGAGATTTTAGTGAGTTTGCGTCATCCAACAGGCTTTGTTAGAGAAGCTGCGATCGCATATCTAAATATGGTTTCACATCGCGTTCTCCTGCAAATCTTACCCCAGTTACAAAAAGATCCACATCCTTTGGTAGCTGCTCAAGTTAAAGAGTTACTCGAAAAATACCAATTCAAAAATTACAATTGATATTACCTATACTGAAATAATACTGTTGTCTACATTGCTGGTAAGTAACTATAAGACTCATATTTGATTTTTGCGAAGCTAGGTACAATTCAAAGAGCCTTCTTTTCTATTGCCTGTTGCCTATTACCTCTTGCCTGCTGATCGCATTTGCACCAAACCAGACTGCCCTAACACTTTCTGGTCACATTTGTTGGTCAGACTATAAACAAATCAATCACCAATAAAAGCTTTGCAGGTTCATCAATGCTTTTGGGAGGCAAACAAAATGGCTTCTGATCAACTTCAACACGCTATTGGTATATTTAGTAATCGTAAAATTGCACTACAGGCCCTTGACGAACTGAGAAGTAGTGGATTTCCGATGCATGAGATTTCCGTAATCACTAAAACACCCAAGGTTAATGAGCAACCTGACAGTTCCGACACGAATGAAAGTACTATCACTCCTGCTGAGGGTGCTAGGGCGGGTGGATTAGCAGGTGCTAGGGTGGGAGGTTTACTTACCTTGGTTGCGGGTTTGGGTATTTTGCTTATTCCTGGTTTTGGCCCAGCACTAGCAGCGGAGTCTGTTTTAGCCACACTTTTAGGAAGTGGAGCTAGTGCAGCGGCTGGCGGTCTTATTGGCGCACTGCGGGGTTGGTTTCTTCCTGAAGAAGCCGCCAAACTCTATAATGACCGAGTATTTCAAGGCGATTATTTAGTGACAATAGAAAGTACAGAACACAGTATCCATCAAGCCGAACCAATTCTGAAGCGTTTTGGTATTCAAGAATGGCGTATTTTTGATATTCCCACAAGTTGAACGTATATCTCTATACAAGCTACACTTTCATTACTTTCCTAACTTGTAAAGTGGAATAGGAAGATCAAAAAAAGTAAAAAGAGCAGCTATGTACGTACTAATAGGTGGAGCTGGTTTAGTGGGCTTAAGTTTAGCCCAAAAACTCGTAGAGCTAGGACATACTGTTGCTGTAATTGACGTTGACCCTATTGCTTGTCGTTATGCCCGTGAACAAGTAGGGGCAATGGCTTTTGAAGGCAGTGCTGTAAGTACAGAAGTATTGCTAGAAGCTGGGATTCGCAAAGCCGGTTCTTTGGCAGCTGTCTTAAGAAGTGATGCCTTAAACTTGGCAATGGTAACTCTTGCTAAACACTATGGTGTCACCCATATTTTGAGTCGGATGCGCCACCCCGATTTTGCTGAACCACTGCGAATAGCTGGAGCCAACCATATCATCAGTACTGTTGAACTATCAGTTTCAACAATGGTGAATGCCATTGAGTATCCCCAAGTGGAATCAATGATGCATTTTGAGCAAGGACAGATTGAGGTTTTGAAACTTGCCATCCCAAACAATTGCTATGTTGCTGGTCGTAGTGTTGCCGAAATCGCTCAGGATGCCCGATTTCCTAGTGGTTCGCTAATTATTGGTTATCAATCCCATCCTCACGAAGATTTGATGATTCCTAATGGCAGTACAATACTGGAACCTCATTCAACAGTGTTGATTGTGACTAAACCAGGATCTTTACATCAAGTTATTGATTTTATTGAACAAAGATGTTGAGCGTAGTCCCGACTGAAACTATTTATTAGGTGGGATTAGCTACAAATGTATAAAAAAATGGGTGTAAATAGTTTTGATGAAGCTTTATCCATATATTTTAGCGATCGCTCTTATTTTTCTGGCATCTTGTCAATCAACAAATATTTCACCCAAATCACAACCCGACGCTATTCAAGCAACCCCAGTTCAAAAAATAGTAACGCTAGATAAAAATTTTAAGATAGCAAGCGGTCAAACTGTTTATGTTCCTGTCTATTCACATATCTATCATCACAATAAGCAGGAGATTTTCGAGTTAGCCGTTACACTCAGTATTCGGAATACAGATTTGACCAATCCGATCGTTATTACTTCTGTGCGCTACTACAACTCAGAAGGGAAATTAATTAAACAGTATTTGGAGCGTCCTATTCAACTTGATGCCCTTGCTTCGACAGATTTTTTTATAAATAGAAATGATACCAGTGGAGGTTTAGGCGCAAACTTTATTGTCGAGTGGGTAGCTCAAACAGAAATATCCGAACCCATAGTGGAGGCAGTCATGATTGGTACTGACTTCCAACAAGGAATTTCTTTTATCAGTCCTGGTAGAGCGATCAAAAGTCAAAAGAACTATAAGCGATCGCCTTCGTAATTCGTAATTCGTAATTCGTAATTAAGTTTTTCTTCGTTTTCATGCTCTGTATAAGAATGCATTGATTGAGTCTCTGACTAAATGTCTAAGCGGAGGCAGCAGTTCCCAATCAATCAGCCAAAGCTCAGAGGTTCACTCACAAAGCTCAGAGGTTCATCGACAAAGCTCAGAGGTTCATTCACAAAGCTCAGAGGTTCATTCACAAAGCTCAGAGGTTCATCAACGAAGCTCAGACTATTCCCCATTCCCCACATTTAATCATCATCTAACTTCAGCAATTGTTCATCAAGATTTTGTATCCGTCCGCGCACAATTTCTTCTGAAAGAATTCGCTTTCGCATCGCCTCATTAAGCGCTCCTTTTTCTGCCAGCAGTAAACGGCGGCGAATGGCATCAAGTTTACCACTGCTGTTACTTTTGCCGTCTAACTCATCAGGACGACGATTATATAGTTCCCGCAGTGTCTTTTCTGCACCGGCAATTCGCACTTGATAAGCTGAACGCATCTCTTCATAAACAGCTTTTGGTAATACACCCGATTTCAACAAGCTATCTAATTCATCTTGTGCGGCCTTACCCGTCATCAACTGGGCTTGTAACTCTTCAACCTGTTGTTGAACTTCAGAAAATTTAGATAACTGTAAGCGTTTTACCACCCAAGGCAAACTTAAACCCTGTCCAACTAACGACACCAGCACACTACCAAAAACTAAAGCGATGAGAACATCTCGCCCTGGTAGTGTTTCTGGTAAACTCAATGCCAGAGCCATCGAGAGCGAACCTTTGATGTTACCTAAAAAAAGTAAATGTTGCCAGCGCAATGGAATTGGACGGTCAATCAAACGAATCCCTGCTAGCAACGGATAGACTGTAAGAACTCGCCCAACTTGATAAGCCAAAACTGCAAAGAGAATTGCAGGTAAAGTTCTCCAGAGCGTTACCAGGTCTATTTCTACACCAATTAACAAAAAAATAAAGGTGTTGACGGTAAAACTGGCATACTCCCAAAAACTCAACAAAGTGATGCGACTAGAAGCAGAAGTATTCTGAGAAAGCCCTAAATTTCCGAAAATTAATCCAGCGACAACTACAGCCACCGCACCCGATACACCAAGAAATTGCCCAACCTGAAAAGTTCCCAATGCAACTGCCACTGTTAGTAATAAGCTGCTAAGGGCATCATCTAAACGGGCGAATACAGGTATGCTCAAGTAGCCCAAGACTAACCCGACAACGCAGCCTCCTAGAGAGATAAATAGCAGTTGTTGGATTCCCTCTATAAATGTGAGTGAACCTGTAGAATATACTTGCAAAATTAGGTTGAATGAAACTAGAGCAGCTGCATCATTAAATAAAGTTTCTCCTTCAACGATGGTGGAAAGCCGGGAGGGTACTGGTATTTCCTTAAAGACGGCAATCATAGAAACTGTATCAGTATTTGCCAGAATTACTCCGACAAATAACGCAGGTATCCAACTCAGTCCCAGCCCAAATTTTAACAGGGCGGCAATAATCCCACTGGAAAGCACAGCCCCAGGGCCAGCTAGCAGGGCAATTGGTTTAAAGGTGCTGCGTAGGCGGCTGACATCTGTATTAATGCCAGCTTCAAAGATGAGAATTGGTAAGAAAAGATTCAAAACCAAGGTTGGATTTAAACCAATCGGACGAGATAACAATTCAGTGATTGGCAAACCTGCCAATACTAAACCCGTGACATAAGGGATTCGCAACCGCCGGGATAGCAAAGCTACTCCTGTAGCAAGCAGCAAAAGAATAATTGAAACTTTAACTAATTGAGTTACATCCACTATTACGTTTTGGAAAGTTAGTTGGGCTTGACTGATAGATTCTCTCTTCATTCATGCCAAATTAGCAACTTCAGGGTGTGGGTTCAGAACTTCTAATTTCTTCCACTTGACCAACTTCAAAAATTAAAGTGAATGCTTGCCCCATCTCTTGTTTAATAAATTCTTCTAATAACTTTACTTGCCGAGGTGTGACAGGTTCCCTTGCGCGGACACTCAAACGCACTTCTGGGGGATTTGCCAACCAATTGGTATTTCTGTTAAGTAACTGCAATCGCCCCTGCTCCCTGCTTTTTCACTAATCCCCTTGCGGGTGTTCATCCCACAAGGTCGTTATTTCCCGTAAACTCTGATGATTGCCATTACCCAAAATCAGATGATCTAGTACCGGAATGCCCAAAAGCTGCGCCCCTGCTAACAACTGGCGCGTCAATTCTATATCTTCATGGCTAGGTTCAAGGTTCCCAGAAGGATGGTTGTGGGCAACTATTGCCCGCGTTGCGCCTTGACGAATAACTTCCCGAAAAATATCACGCGGAGAGGCTAGGGTTTCAGTTGCTGTGCCAATGGTAATTACTTGCGTACCTAGCAAGCGATTCTTAACATCTAATAGCACCACTGCAAAACGTTCTTGTGTCTGCCACATCAAATCTTGACTGAGGGTAGCGGCAGCAGCAAGGGGGCTATCAATCAATGTGCCATCATTCGGTCGAGATTGAAAGGCGCGTTTGCCCAATTCAATTGCTGCTAAAATACTTGTCGCCTTCGCCGGGCCAACACCAGAAATTAGCATCAACTCTGCGGGGCTAACTTCTCGCAAAACCGCCAAAGGATCGCGTTGGTGTTTGCCTAATTCGCTCAAAATAAATTGTCCCAAACCCACAGCAGATAGTTTTCCTGGGCCTTGACCAGTGCCTAGAAGAATTGCGATTAACTCTGCTGTGGCTAAAATTTTGGCACCATGCGTCATTAATCGCTCACGCGGACGCTCATTTGTAGGTAGGTCGGCAATTCTGAGGCAATAGGTCATAAACAAAGAAAATCGTCACCACACATCAAACTATCCTTAGTTATCCCTCGTTTGCTGTCAAAATCACCTTTATTTGAGAAAATCTTTAACCTTGGTAAGGTTATGTGGGTAATTTCATTTGCAACTTTCAAAGGGAAAACTAAAAATAATATGATTTAGGACGATGCCTACGGTGGTAAACTACGCTATGTTCTTAAACCCCTCCATCTTCCCTGATTATTGATAAATTTGCGTTGCTTTGAGCATGTGGTAGGTAATGATTAGCTGAGTCAAAGCCAGAGGGTAACTTTGCAATGTCTCTCCAGTTGTACCAGCAATTTTACCCAGTTCTGGATTACTTTCGCGATCGCAAAGATTTCGGAGATGGGGCATATCAGAACAAATAATATGCTCTAGCTTATTCACCTGTTCTAAGGTTGCATGACCATCAACTTCTAAGACATCCACAGGCTTACTCATGTCTCTGTCTAGCCCCAGACGAATGGCTGAGTCAGAATTACCATAACTAGAATTGGTAATTACGGTGAAATCTGGATGGGGAATTGTCGGACGCAGTACCAATCGAACATTTAGGTGTCCATTGGTTTCATCATCTTCATCAGTCGGTGGATAAAAACTAATAACTATATCAGACCATTGCCGTTGCGGACGGATAAACTGTGATGAGTCTGGTTCGCGCTTTTCTAATTCTGCTAGCACCTGTTCAGGTGTGTAGCCCCGCTTTTGCGTATCTCGCTTGACTTTCCACTTAGCACGTAATTCTTCAGGAGGCGCAAGATAAACTTTAACATCGTAAGAATCACGGGCCGCACGAGTCGAATAACCGAGTAATCCTTCAATAACTACGAATTTACTGGGCTTGATATACTGCGGTGGCTCGAATGTGCCTGTTTTATGGCTATAAACTGGCTTGAGAATGGGCTGTCCGGTGCGTAGCAGCGACAGGTGTTGCTGCATAATATCTAAATGGTTGCAGTCTGGGTGGAGGGCAGTGATGCCAATTTCTGCGCGTTGTTGGCGATCGTAACGGTGGTAATCATCTGTACAGATGATTGTGACATTTTCTGGGCCGAGTGCCTGAGCGATTCCCCGCGTTAGTGTTGTTTTCCCAGCAGCGCTGTCGCCGACAATACCAAGAATTATTGGACGGCTCATCATACCTCCCAGAATAAAAGTAAGTTTATTAATACAATTTCCCTACAATAGTTTTAATTCTAGAAGGGTTTAGGCAAGTAACTCAAGCAAAGCCTTGGTATGCAATATCTCTACATATAAAATATCTGTGCGCTGGTTTATTGCCATCTACATAGCTGATGAGTCAAAAGAGGCACGGGGGCGAGGGGCAGGGGGAAAG
>NZ_JAAGOG010000253.1:0-9537 GCF_010747425.1 Nostoc sp. UIC 10630 | reverse complement strand
ATTCCCCATTCCCCCTTCCCCATTCAAATAACATCCTTCAGCACTGTTACCAATTTTTCAATATGTGCTACTTCATGAGTCGCCATTACAGATATTCTGATTCGACTTGTGGGCACTGTGGGAGGACGAATTGCTGGAGCAAAAATGCCAGCATCTCTTAGCTGTTTTCCAGCTTTGAGGGCATCTGTGGCATTAGGCAATTGAAAGCATAATATGGGTGATTCAGAAGGCAGCAATTTTAAGTTAGGCAACTGTTGCAGCAAAGTTTTCAAGTAATGTATATTCCCCCACAATTGGGCAAGGTGTTGCGGTTCTTGTTGCACTATCTTGATTGCTGCTAAGGCTGCTGCTGTATCAGCAGGTGAAAGCCCAGTGGTATAAATCCAACTGGGTGCGCGGTTCCGCAAAAAGTCAATTAAGGCGCTACTTCCTGCCACATAACCGCCTAAACTACCCAAAGCTTTACTCAAAGTCCCAATTTGAATTAATTGCTTTCCTGTACACCCAAAATGCTCGACACACCCAGCGCCAGTTTTTCCTAGTACCCCAGTGGCATGAGCCTCATCGACTAGCAGCATACAGCTAAATTCATCAGCCAGATCGAACAGTGCGGGCAAGGGACATAAATCGCCGTCCATGCTGAAGACAGTATCAGTAAGAATCAAACAGCGTCGATAATTTTGCCTCTGCTGATTCAACTTGGCTTTGAGTACTGCCATATCACAGTGCGGATATTCCACAACTGCTGCACCGCTCAGAATCGCTCCATTTTTCAAACTGGAATGATTGTACTGGTCAGATAAAATTAAATCACGCTTGCCCACAAGGGCGGTAATAGCACCTAAATTAGCCAGATACCCTGAACTAAATACCAAGGCATCTTCTGTTTGTTTGGTAGATGCGATCGCCTTTTCTAACTCCCCATGCAATTCTCGATGCCCACTGAGTAATCTAGAACCAGTACTACCAGTGCCAAATTCTGCGATCGCAGCAGTTGCGGCTGCCATCAACCGCTCATCCCCAGCCAATCCCAAATAGTCATTACTGGCAAAATTAATTACCTCTTGCCCAGCTAAAACCACCGTTGCACCCGGACGACCGTTGATAGGTTGTACCGAACGATACCAGTCCGCCCGATGAATTGTTGCTAAGGACTGTTCTAGCCAGGCATAAGGGTCGGTCATTGGGAATGGGGAATGGGGAATGGGGAATAACTAATGACAAATGACAATTAAACTTGTTCGCTGCTGAGATGAGCGATCGCTTGTTTAATCCAATCTTCGACGTAGGCATCTTTGGGTAGGCCGATGTCTTCGCTGACTACGTGCAGGGCGTGACTGACCTCATGGGCAGTATATCCCAAGGCGAAGAGGGTCATTTGCACCTCTTCGAGAATTCCCGGTGCTGGCCCGCCTGTGGCGACGAAGAACCCGGCTGATTTACGCCACTCGACTAATTTGCTTTTCAGTTCCAAACAGATGCGCTCTGCGATTTTTTTGCCGACACCGGGAGCCTGAATTAAGATTTGTGTATTGCCAGCGATAATTGCTTGGACTAAATCTGGTAGTTCCAGAGTGTCCAGAAGTGCGATCGCTAAGGCTGCACCAATCCCTGTGACAGTCAGCAAGTGGCGAAATAAATCGCGTTCAGCTGGGGAAGCAAAGCCATATAAATAGGGCACTTCTTCCCGAATTTGGAAATGGGTAAAAATTTGCGCCACGCCTCCCGATTCTGGTAACTGGTTTGCTAGCCGTTGGGGAACTTGCAAATCGTACCCCAAGCCATTGACTTCCAGAGTCAGAATCACGCGATTAGCGCCAATTGTTTGGATACCAGCGACTATACCTTTTAGATAACTAATCATTACAAGAGACCAAAATAATTTAAGCCTTCAATAATTCCACCTGCACAAAAACCTTTTGCTAGGTAGCGGTGCATAGCGGGATACTCGTTATGCCATTGGAGTAACTCTTTTCGGGCATTCCCGACGATGATTCCCCGTTCGTTGCCTACAGCAAATAAAGCAATATCATTACCCGAATCACCACAGACAACTGTTTGTTCTGCTGCAAATTTCCACTTCTGGCGTAAAAACTGCATTGCCTGACCTTTATCGCTGCTATGGGGTACAATGTCAAGGTCAATACCGCTACTGTAGATTAACTTTACATTTAATTTCGATTTCTGCAACTCTGCTTCAAGTTGTGGTAGAACATTCGCAGATGCTTCTTGTTCTAAAAAAAAGCTCACTTTGAAAGGACGCTGTTCTGAATCTGGTTGCCGAAGTAACTCACGGTATTTATGGGTAATAGATAATACAGTTTCCCGTTCCCATCCCGGAGACAGGGTTTCTGACCAATCTGAGTCTGGACTATCAGTACCATTGAGATAAATTTCCGTCCCTACAGAAAGAACAAGGGCATCTGGTTGCAAAAGATTTTTTTGAGCTTGGAGTTGTTTGTAAAGTAAGGGCGATCGCCCGGTAGAATAAACAATTTTAGTGCCGTATTCTTGACGATGTTGACTCAGGAGTTGATTTAGTTCTGCTAAAGCGCTGTCATCGCCAACGGTGCGATACACGAGGGTGTCATCTAAATCGGTTACAAAAAGAAATGGTTTCATAATTAAAACTCTTGCAAAATTTCGTTATTCTACCGCGTGAAGAGAATTTTGCAATAAGTTTGTTTGCTAAAAACCAAATATATCAGACATTCGATTTGAGGTTAAGGATAGTTGCAATTATCATCAGGAACGGGTTATAGGCATTTTCAATCAAAAAGCCCCTTCTTTTCCCACAGGATAGAACCTTGGAGGGAAATCAAGTGATAATCAGCTATTTACTTATTATTGGAAATCGCTGTAGTAATAAGCCAGGAAGCAGAAAATCATTTTCAAAAAATGGAGAATTAAAGCTTTAATGCCTTCAGCTTTTTGTAAGTCGATAAATTGCTTTTCTATTGGTTATATATTTTTTGTATTTTCTGCTAACTCAGTTGCACAAAGAGCGATCGCTAACGTGTAGTTTTTCATCAGGAAATACATCCAAAACGTAAATAATTGCGAAAGTTTGTTACAAAAAATTTCCTGTGGGGAATTCTAAACTGACTAGAAAAATTCCCTGAAAAAGTGATGAGCGTAAAAGTGGATGTAACTGTAACACTGTCAGGCTACCAAATTAGAGAGCAACTATACTCAGGTTCACGTACACTCGTATATCGCGCGGTCAGAGAAGCAGATAACCAAGCAGTTGTAATTAAGCTTTTAAAACGAGAGTACCCCAGCTTTAGTGAACTCGTACAGTTTCGCAACCAATATGCCCTAGCCAAAAACCTAGAGATTCCTGGGATTATTAAGCCCTACAGCCTAGAACCCTATAATAATGGCTATGCTTTGGTGATGGAAGATTTTGGTGGCATATCACTGCGACAATTTATTAAGGAACAGCCGCAACACTTAGACCAATCTCTAATTATAGCCCTACAACTAACAGAGATTCTGCACCAGTTACATCAACAACGGGTGATTCATAAAGACATTAAACCTGCTAATATCCTGATTCACCCAGACACCAAGGTGTTAAAGCTGATAGACTTCAGCATCTCCTCCTTGTTACCGAGAGAAACCACCGAAATCCAAAATCCAAATGTCCTGGAAGGGACTCTAGCTTATCTATCACCAGAACAGACAGGACGCATGAATCGGGGGATTGACTACCGCAGCGACTTCTATTCATTGGGAGTAAGTTTCTTTGAGCTACTGACAGGAAAAGTACCTTTTGATGCTCAAGACCCGATGGAATTAGTGCATTGTCATATTGCAAAACTTCCTCCTAATGTGTGCGATGTCAACTCTGAGATCCCTTTGGTTGTGGGAGAAATTATTCACAAGCTGATGGCGAAGAATGCCGAAGACCGCTACCAGACTGCGTTGGGACTAAAACATGATTTGCATCTATGTATAGAAAAACTGAACGAAATAGGGAAAATTGAGCATTTCGCGATTGGAAAGCGAGATATAAGCGATCGCTTCGTAATGGCAGAAAAACTCTATGGCAGAGAGCAAGAAGTTAAAATACTACTAGAAGCATTCGAGCGGGTTGCCAGTGGGACATCGGAGTTCATGTTAGTGGCGGGGTTCTCCGGCATTGGTAAAACGGCAGTGGTGAATGAAGTACATAAACCCATTGTCCGGCAACGAGGCTACTTTATTAAAGGCAAGTATGACCAGTTCAACCGCAACATTCCCCTCAGTGCCTTTGTACAAGCCTTCCGTGACTTAATGGGGCAGTTGTTAGGCGAAAGTGACACCCAATTAAAGCAATGGAAATGGAAGATTTTGACGGCATTGGGGGAAAATGCCCAAGTAATTATCGATGTGATTCCTGAGTTAGAGCAGATTATTGGGCAACAATCCCCAGTGGTGGAACTATCAGGTAATGCTTCCCAGAACCGTTTTAATCTGTTGTTCCAAAAATTTATTCAAGTATTTACTACAGTTACACATCCCTTGGTGATGTTTTTGGATGATTTACAGTGGGCAGATTCAGCATCACTAAACTTGATTCAGGTATTGATCGGACAAAGAGAAAGCGGCTTCATGTTATTGATTGGTGCATATCGTGATAATGAAGTCTCGCCTGCTCATCCGTTGATATTGACGTTAGAAGAAATCAAGAAAGCTGGCACTACAGTCAATACAATCACACTGGCTCCCTTGAGTCAAGAAAGTTTAAATTCGCTAGTTACAGATACATTACAATGTCCAGCAGCGATCGCTCAACCTTTAACCCAGCTAGTTTATCAAAAAACTCAAGGAAACCCCTTTTTCAGCACACAGTTTCTCAAGGCGCTACATGAAGAGGGAGCTATTGAGTTTGATCCTCAAGCTGGGCATTGGCAGTGTGATATTAGTGATGTGCAATTGCTCTCTCTGAGAGATGACGTGGTAGAGTTAATGGCAATGCAGTTGCAGAAGTTGCCAATTGCCACTCAAAATGTCCTAAAACTCGCAGCATGTATTGGTAACTCCTTTGATTTAGCAACACTGGCAATTGTCTATGAAAAGTCTCAAGCTGAAACTGCTACTGACTTATGGAAAGCCCTTCAGGAAGGATTAGTGATTCCCAGCAATGATATTTACAAGTTTTATCAGTCAAAATCAGAGTTGTTGATTGAGGAGAATGAACAGATAGAAGCAGATAATAAAGTAGTTGTTTTCTACAAATTTTTGCATGGTCGCGTCCAACAAGCTGCTTATTCGCTCATTCCCGATAACCAAAAACAACTGATGCACTTAAAAATTGGGCGATTGCTCTTAAGTGTAATGAACGAAACGGAAAAAGAGGAAAAAATCTTCGAGATTGTTAATCAATTAAATAAAGGAGCCGATTTAATTGTCTTAGAAACAGAACGGGAGACATTAGCGAAGCTAAATTTAACTGCTGCACAAAAAGCCAAATCTGCAACTGCTTACGTGGCTGCAATTGAATACGCTACTAAAGGCATACAACTGCTCACGGAAAGTTGTTGGCGGCAATGCTATGATTTAACGTTGGCTCTCCATGATTTAGCCGCAGAAGTAGCCTGTTTGAGTGGTGACTTTGGGCAAATGGAGCAGATAGTTGATGAGGTACTGCAAAATGCTCGTCAATTACTAGACAAAGTGAAAGTCTATGAAGTGAGAATTCTGGCTGATGTCGCTCAGAGTCAGCAACCTAAAGCCATTAAAACCGCTCTTTCTGCTTTGAAATTATTTGGAATGTCGTTTCCAGAGGAGCCGACTGACGCAGATATTACTGAAAGTTTGCAACAGACTCAAGATGTATTAAAAGAAAAACATTTAGAAGATTTGCTGGAACTGCCTGAGATGAAAGACCTCCGAGGTCTGGCAGTGATCCGAATTTTAGCGACTGTAACAGCAGCAGTCTATCAAGCGGTTCCAGCATTGCTGCCGTTAATCGTGTGCAAGCAGGTGAGGTTATCGGTTGCTTATGGTAATGCTGGGGTATCAGCACAGGCTTATGCTTGGTATGGAGTAATTTTGTGTGGTACTGGAGAAATAGATTTAGGCGATCGCATTGGTGAACTGGCAATGGGACTACTATCACGCTTCGAGAGTAGAGAATTTAAAGCCAGCACGATTAACATGGTTTATCCTTTTGTGAAACCTTGGAAACATCATATTCAAAATTCACTCGCTCCTTTGCTCGACGGATACCATAGCGGTCTGGAGATGGGTACTTTAGAATATGCTGCTGACTGTGCCTACAATTATTGTTCGCTGTCCTTTTTTCTCGGCAAAGATTTGTCAATCTTAGAACCAGAGATGAAGGTTTATAGTCAGGTATTGGATCAACTTAAACAGGAAGTTGCTCACAATTACCTAAGAGTCTTTTACCAATCCGTCTTAAATTTACTTGGACAGAGTAAGTGTTCTTGGGAAATTAAAGGTGTGGTTTATGACGAAGAAATGATGTTGCCCAAGCATCAGCAGGCTAACGATCTCTATGCAATGGGAACACTGTATATTAATAAACTAATTCTTTGTTACTTGTTCAATGAGTGGGAACAAGCAACAAAAGTGGCAGTTAATGCCAAACAATATTTGAATGGTGTATCAGGTTGTTTCATGATTCCGGTGTTTCACTTTTACGATTCATTAACCCATCTGGCGATGTTACCCAACGCCCAAGGTAAGGAATGTAATAGTTTGCCCCAGGAAGTTGTTAGCAACCAGAAGAAACTCAAAGATTGGGCAAACCATGCCCCTACAAACCATTTACACAAATTTTATTTGGTTGAAGCAGAGCAGTATCGGGTGTTGGGGCGAATGTATGAAGCAATGGATTACTACGATCGCGCGATCGCCTCCGCCAAAGCAAATGCATATATTCAAGAAGAAGCCCTCAGCAATGAACTAGCAGGCAGATTTTACCTCAATTGGGGCAAGGAAAAACTCGCCCAAGCATATATGCAAGAAGCATATTACTGCTACGCCCGTTGGGGAGCGAAAGCCAAAGTAACTGACTTGGAACAGCGCTATCCTCAGCTTTTAACCGCAATTGTGCAACAACCGCAACCTTTACTTAAGCCATCTGACACAATTTTTGCCCCATCTTTTCATTCGACTCAAACCTCTAGCTCCAGCAATATTACAGAATCGCTCGATTTGGCAACCATTCTCAAAGCCTCTCAAACTCTTTCTGGTGAAATTGAATTAGAAAAACTCCTAATGATGCTGCTTCAGATAGTAATTGAAAATGCTGGGGCAGAAAAATGCGTGTTAATGCTGCTGCGGGACAATCGCTTGTTGATTAAAGGGACTATCAGCGTTAATACTCAACCCATCGTTCTGCAAAAAATTCCAGTGGAGGAAAGCCACGACATTCCTCTGAAAGTGATTTATCACGTCAAACATTCCTTACAACCTGTGGTGTTGGCGGATGCCACTAATCATCCAGTCTTTGCCAGTGATGCTTACATTTTGAGCCAACAGCCAAAAAGCATCTTGTGTAATCCGATTCTCCATCGGGGTCGATTCGCAGGTATCCTTTATTTGGAGAATAACTTGACGACTGGGGCATTTACTAGCGATCGCGTCGAACTGCTTAACCTGTTATGTACTCAAGCTGCCATTTCTCTAGAAAATGCCCGACTTTATGAGCAGACACAACAAACACTAGTAGAACTGCGTGCCACTGAAGCCCGCTTCCAGAAGGTGGCTGACAATATTCCAGGTATGGTATTCCAATTCTGCCTGGCTACCGATGGCTCTTCCTGGACACCCTACGTCAGTTCTGGTTGCTATGACCTGTATGAGGTTGATCCAAAGGCAGTGATGGCAGGGGTACACAACATTCACCTCATGGCGCATCCAGACGATTCCCCAATGCTGGGACAGTTAGTTGCTGATTCTGGTCGAATGTTAACGCCTTTTAGTCACGAGTGGCGAATTGTGACTCCTTCAGGCAAAATCAAATGGATTCAATGTGTTTCTCGACCAGAACTGCAAGCTGATGGCTTGATTGTGTGGGATGGGGTGGTGATTGATATTAGCGATGTCTACGACGAGCTTCGTTTACGCAAACAAGCGGAAGCCGCACTTCAAGAGAAAGAGGAGTTTCTGAGCAGCATTTACAACGGAGCCGAAATAATCATCTTTGTTGTGGATGTGTTGGATAACGATCGCTTCCATTACGCCGGATGGAACGCTGTTGCGGAACGAGCCTCTGGAATTCGTAGTGCTGATGCCGTAGGCAAAACGCCTACTGAAGTCCTTGGGGCAGCACAGGCCCAGACTATCCAACAACGGCTTGCTGAGTGCGCCAGAACGGGAATGCCCCTTTATTATGAGCATTGCCTAACCTTTGATGGGCAGGAAACCTGGTGGTTTATCAACTTCAACCCACTCAAGAATACTGAGGGACAGATTTACCGGGTTATTGGCACAAGCTTTGATATTAGCGATCGCAAACGCGCCGAAGTCCAATTGAATCATCGCACAGCAGAATTAGAGCAAATCCTGCAACAACTCCAGCACACCCAAACGCAGATGATCCAATCCGAGAAAATGTCAGGATTGGGGCAACTTGTGGCAGGTGTTGCCCATGAAATCAACAACCCAGTCAACTTTATCTTCGGCAATCTTAGCCATGCAAATGAATACACCAAAAATATTCTGAGACTCCTGGAACTTTATCAGAAATATTACCCAATTCCCGACTCTGAGATTCAAGAAGAAGCCGAAGCGATGGACTTGGAGTTTTTAGTAGAAGACTTACCCAAACTTATTTATTCCATGCGAGTTGGAGCAGAACGCATTCAAAAAATTGTTGTCTCTCTACGCACTTTCTCGCGCATGGATGAAGCCGAGATGAAAGAAGTCAATATTCATGAGGGCATTGATAGCACACTGATGATTCTGCAACATCGACTGAAAGCGAAACCTGATTCTCTTGGCATTGAGATTGTCAAAGCTTATGGAGAGTTACCGTTAGTCGAATGCTATGCCGGACAACTCAATCAAGTGTTTATGAATCTTTTGAGCAATGCTATTGATGCCCTAGAAGAAGCAAACGCTCAAGACAAAACCTTAACTCCTACCATTACGATTAGCACTTGCCTGGTAGAAAGCAAACAAGTTGTCATTAAAATTGCAGATAATGGCCCCGGAATTCCTGCTCATATCAAGCAAAAATTATTTGATCCATTCTTTACGACAAAAGCTGTCGGCAAAGGTACAGGAATGGGACTTTCTATTAGTTATCAAATTGTGGCTGAAAAACACAAAGGCACATTACATTGTGTTTCCGAACCAGGACAGGGAGCCACATTCATTGTGATGATTCCGATTTGCCAATCTTGATCGGGAGCAATGCGAAAAAGTAAGTGGGATTATGATGATTTGTCATTTGTCATTTGTCATTGGTCATTTGTCATTGGTCATTTGTCATTTGTCATTTGTCATTGGTCATTTGTCATTTGTCATTGGTCATTTGTCATTTGTCATTTCTTATTCTCCCCTTCTCCCCTGCGCCCC